>JAXISQ010000299.1:0-1786 GCA_034680505.1 Noviherbaspirillum sp. | reverse complement strand
TGCAATTACAACGAAAGCAGGAGTCATTTTTATTATGAATTTATTAAATTATTTATCGACAGTGCCAGATTTTCCAAAGCCAGGAATCAGCTTTAAAGATATCTCACCTTTACTGGCCGACCAAGCGGCGTTTTCTTACGCAAACCAAGCATTGTATGACCTGAGCTTGTTTTGTGAATACGATAATCTATTAGGTATTGAATCCAGAGGATTTATTTTTTCCGCTGCCTTAAGTCCTATCGCAAAAACCGGATTGATATTGGCGCGCAAGCCAAACAAATTGCCTGGCTCAGTTTATTCTGAAAGCTATGGTTTGGAGTATGGATTAGACGCACTGGAAATACAGCAAAATCTCATACGCCCTCAATCTAGAGTACTGATTATTGATGACGTGCTCGCCACAGGCGGTACCTTAATCGCTGCAGCAAATTTAGTAAAAAAAGCGAATGCCATCGTAGCCGGCGCACTTGTTTTATTAGAAATCGAAGCGCTACAAGGCAATCATCGATTAGCGCAAGCTGCTATACCCGTTCAATCATTATTGAAAATTTAAAGAATAAATACGATCAGTCTTTGCGATTTAAGATTTTGCAGCGTTGAATATCACACGCTGTGGGAAGCGTTGAGCGGTACTCGGGAAATTTTCTAATGATGTCGGGGAATCGTGAATAACATTGCCCGCCTTTGCCATCATGATAGTAGGACAGTACATCAATACAGCGTCTTGAATGAGCCAGCATGCCGTAAAAATGACCCATTTCATGCGACAACACCATTTGCAAAGTCTCTAGAGCATTGTGTTTAGGATTGCGTTGATTGAGCAATTGAAATGCGGCCGAGCCAAGAGAGAGTTGATTCTGTGTGAGATTAGCTAAGCCAAAATTGCCGCGGCTACCAGCGACATTCCAGTCTATAGACACGATGCTTGTTGATGGATGTGCTTTATTATTCTTGGTGATGACTAAAGCTGGTATGCCACATTGTGACCACGCACTTGCCGCGCGTTCTATAAGTTCAGCTACTTGTTTTTCGCTAAACCAAGCTGGCGCACCAGTGTGATCGTAGTAAAAGACAATGGGAGAAAATTTTGCTGCGGTATCGCGATTATCTTCCCAAGTCTTAATTTCTCCTTGTGAGCATTCAGCTATTTCTTGATTGCGTAATTCAACAACGGCTTGTGACGTTGACGAAGCTAGTATAAATAATACGAAGAGGGACTTGGTTAGATAACCCATCAAATTGATATTGTTCATTCGATACAGAGAGGGCTATGCTTTTTTAAGAAACGAAGCTTTTAACATGAAATTGCCGGCATCCATTTTGCAGTCAACTTCATGGCCATCCGATGTTGCACCTAAGCGTATACTTTTTACCTTAGTTCCTTTTTTCAATACGGTGGATGTGCCTTTAACTTTTAAATCTTTAATGAGAATCACAGCATCACCATCAGCCAGTGGATTGCCATTTGCGTCACGCACTATGCCATCAGATTCTGCAGGCTCATCTTCGGTCGCATGAATAGGCCATTCATGTGCACAATCAGCGCACATGTAATTACTGCCATCTTCATAGGTATTTTCCATATGGCAGACAGGGCAAGCTGGAATAGTAGACATGAGTTATTAATATAAAAATAATTAGAATGTGTAAGACAATAACTGCTTAACTTAGTGATACACAGGTGCGCTGAAGGAAATCAAATTTTCATCACTAAGACTGAAAATATCGAACGGCACCAAATAAAGCCGCAGTTAAGGCACAACTAGCAAGCAAAGCAACAATGAAG
>JAXISQ010000298.1:0-1788 GCA_034680505.1 Noviherbaspirillum sp. | reverse complement strand
CTTGTAAAGCGAGTGTGATTTCAGTTTGCATATCCGCCAGTTTTTTCTGAACCAACTGCGTTGCTGCGAGTGGTCTACCAAATTGTTTTCTATCGAGTGTGTATTGACGCGCTGTATGCCAACAAAATTCAGCTGCACCCATCGCGCCCCATGCTATGCCATAGCGCGCAGAGTTCAAACAGGTGAAAGGCCCTTTTAATCCACGCACCTCAGGGAAAGCATTTTCTTCTGGCACAAACACAGCATCCATCACAATTTCACCGGTGGTTGAAGCACGCAAACCTACCTTGCCATGTATGGCAGGTGCTGTTAAACCCTTCCAGCCTTTTTCTAAGATGAAGCCACGAATAGCGCCTGCATCATCTTTTGCCCACACCACAAACACATCCGCGAGTGGACTATTCGTAATCCACATTTTTGAACCAGTCAGGCTATAACCACCATCAACCTTCTTGGCGCGGGTAACCATACTGCCTGGATCCGAACCATGATCAGGCTCTGTCAAACCAAAACAACCTATCCACTCTCCTCTGGCGAGCTTAGGTAAATATTTTTGTCTTTGTTCTTCGGTGCCAAATTCATAAATCGGCAGCATGACTAAAGAACTCTGCACACTCATCATGGATCGATAACCCGAATCCACACGCTCTACTTCACGCGCAATCAGGCCATAGCTCACATAACTAAGACCTGCTCCGCCATATTGCGTGGGAATCGTAGGACCCAACATACCCAGCGCGCCCATCTCTTTAAAAATAGCCACATCGGTTTTTTCATGTCGAAACGCTTCTAACACACGCGGCATCAGTTTTTCTTGGCAATACGCCGCAGCTGCATCACGCACCATACGTTCATCTTCATTTAACTGACGATCAAGTAATAAAGGATCTTCCCAATGAAATGCCGTTTTACTCATAGTGATCTTTCGGGTAAAAAAATAGACAACACAGATAGATGCAAATTATTTAATTTTATGTTCGCAGCTTTGAACAACATCATAACAAGTATGACATTGTAAGCCGATCAGGCTTTTAGCATAGGAGACTAAAAAGTAAGGCTAATTAGAGCAGATTGACCATCGCATTAAACTCGCAGCGATGGTCAGGAATTGGAATGGGAAATTGGAAAGAACGACAATAAGAAAGCGAGAAAGCGCCTTATGACGACTTAATGCGCTTGATGATGCTGATGCGACCAAACCTCACCTTTAAACAAAGAGAATTTTTTACGTAATTCAGCGGAGGATTTTAATTCAGCTGCCGTGATTTTTTTGCTGAGTGAACTCGCTAAAGGGGCATCTAAACCAGCTTGCTTAAGCACTGCAGGTTGCGTTAAACCTTCGCCAGCACACAATACAATTTCCCATTTTTTTGCATCACGTTTTAATAATGCTCTACCACCTGTATCAGCTTGCAACCAACTCGCGATCGCATAATTCGCATCAACCACGACATGCTCAACTAGCAAAGGACTGTTCGGTTTATCAAACTGATGCTTCATCAGTTGACGTATGACTTGCTGATCATCAGATGGATTAGCAAATGTAGTCGTCAGATTGAATGTCATTAGCAAAGCTAACAATAATTTCAACATCACTTTCTCCATCAACAAAAAAATTAGTCAGATTGTGCTGCAAATAACAGCACAATCTGACACAGACTTAACTTAATGATGCAAATGCTATCTAAGAAAAAAATTATTAGAAGCTAGTTGATAATCCTACTTGGCCCCAGCGGCCAGGCATTGGATATCCTGATCTATATGCATAGTCCTTATTAAATAAATTTT
>JAXISQ010000297.1:0-1931 GCA_034680505.1 Noviherbaspirillum sp. | reverse complement strand
GAGCGGTTGTGACCCAAATGAATAACTTCTGCGCCTTGCGACATGAGAATGCGACGCATGATGTTGATGGACGCATCATGGCCGTCAAATAAAGAGGCGGCTGTCACGAAACGTACTTTGTTGACAGGTTTATAACCTGCCAGATTCTGGGACACAGAAAGGTCAGTCATGGAGGGTCTCCGGACATTCTTTTTTTGGGATAGAAGAGATGACGTTTACGTCAACGTCAATTTCCGGCAGTATACCCGCAAACTCTTTTTATCGATTCATCTCCAAGCTAGGAAAACACCATGAGCGACCTGATTTTGCATCACTACCCGAACTCGCCATTCGCAGAAAAAATTCGTTTGATTTTTGGGGCAAAAAAACTCGCTTGGCGCTCGGTGCATATTCCTATGATCATGCCGAAACCGGATGTGATTGCATTAACAGGTGGTTATCGACGCACACCAATTTTGCAAGTAGGTGCGGATGTGTATTGCGATACGGCTTTGATTTGTGATTTTTTAGAAAATAGGGCGCCAACGGCAACGCTATACCCAACAAATCTCAAAGGCGCAGCAAGAGTGTTGGCGCAGTGGGCAGATAGCACGTTATTTCAAGCAGCGATGGCGTATAACTTTCAGCCTAAGGGTGCGCAAGCGATGTTTCCCGATGCTGATCAATTGAAAATTTTTGCGCAAGATCGTGCAGCAATGCGCAATAACGCGCCTCGTATGCCGCTACCTGAAGCGACTGCTGCTTATAAAAGTTATTTGCGCCGCATTGCCAGTATGTTGGATGGACATGACTATGTATTGGGCTCTTCACCTTGTGTTGCTGATTATGCGATTTATCATCCGCTTTGGTTTACACGCACGCGCGTTCCTCCAGTAGCAGGCATATTAGATGCAACGCCACAAGTGCTAGCGTGGATGGACAGAATGGCTGCATGTGGTCACGGTCAGCCTGAAAAATTTTCTGCGGATGAAGCGATTCAAATAGCCAAGTCATCTACACCTCTAGCTATGTCGCAAGAGGTGTTTCAAGACGAGCATGGCATTCCATTGGGAAGTCATGTCACGATTACTGCAGAAAGTTTTGGATTGGAAGTAACGTCGGGCAAACTGATTGCAGCAACGCGGACTCGATATACCTTAGCGCGTAGTGATGAACGTGCAGGAGAGTTGCATGTGCATTTCCCGAGAGTGGGTTATGTTTTACAAAAAGCAGAAAATTAAATGCGCAGTTTTTGTGCGCGTTAAATTTTATTTGCACTACATTTGGGATAACGAGCGAATAATTTTTTCATTTCGTTCGTTTAATAAAAACTCGTTCGATTAATAATTATTTTCGAGTTAAATTTTAAAAAATATGTGAGGGTTGAGTTGGCTTGATCATTGCTAATGTCTTAGTGTTTTCACTTAATAAAAGGACCACTAATGTCAACTAGCACTTCCTCAGCAAGTCAACGTAATTCTTACCCTACCCATTCTGCATCACAAGAAAAATCAGATGTTTCGTCTCATTCAGCTGTAAGTATTAAGAAAAAATTACAGATCAATGAGGGAAATTCTGCAAGTAATAACGATGATTCAGTGGAATTAGCATCAACGATCAAAACACCCAGACTAAAAACCAAAACACCACAAGCACAAAATAGTCGTGAGTTGTTTAATAAGTCTTCAACGCCGGAACGTTCGGTAGATCAATCTGGTTCTCGCTATGCCTCTAAAGCGTCGAATGAATCAGAAGAAAGTGAAATATCACAAGAAAGTCAGACCTCTGTAACGCTGCCATCTTCCGAGCCTAGATTAGTAGCACGTACAAATAATTTTATTCTTATTACGTCTGCGTTGACTGCATTGAGTGCGCCTTTTGTGATGATACTTGGCCCCAAAGATCTGGCTAGTAGAGCAGCCTGGTTTGGTGTGGGTCTATCGTCAGGTTTG
>JAXISQ010000296.1:0-1936 GCA_034680505.1 Noviherbaspirillum sp. | reverse complement strand
TGTTGAGGCTTTGCGCGCAGATGAAACTTTATTTCAAAAAGCTCTAGAACAAAATGTTTTAGTGGCGACACCGACGACCTTATTAACTAGTTTGAATATCGTGCGTCAGTTGTGGCGTTTTGAAAATCAAAATGCACATAGCGCTGAATTAGCAGATAGTGCTGCACAGTTGTATCAAAAGCTGTCAGGCTTTATCGCCTCTATGGAAGATTTGGGACGTAAATTAGATTCAGCGAAAAGTAGTTTTACGACGGCTTTTAATCAACTCTATAGCGGTCGGGGTAATTTAATTAAAAAAGCAAAAGACTTTGAACGCTTGGGCGTCGCAGTACAAAAAGCATTGCCTCAATATCTAGTCGATAGAGCAGATTTGGAATTGGAATATCAACCAGACATCGCAGAACATGAGCAAGAGCCGATCAGTAATATGACTTCTGTTAAAGAAAATTTATAGACCAGTTACCAATTCTTTTAAAATTGCGATTGACCATATCATGAAAGATTAGGGTGCTTGTTTTTGATCGAGTGCCTCTACCCCTTTTTCTTTAGGTAGCAAAGCTTCACCTAAAAAATGCGATGCTACAGCAGTAGCAGCACCTATCGGTGTGGGGTTAGCTAACACCATGCCTATTTTCAAAAGCATAGGTGGATGCATCATGAAATTTACCCAGTCATTAACGCTTTCTTTGGGTTTCTTTTCAGATTCACCAGTATTGGTATCCGTGGTTGGTGCTTTAGACTGATTCATACTGGTGTCCTCTTTGTCCCACGCATGATGCATAGACGGAGGCGCAGCAGAAACCTGTTGCGATTCTTTAGCCGAGTTAAATACTGCATTAAACTTTTGGCCGGCTGCAGACGTGTCGCCACCTGCAACAGCACGGGTCTTAGCGTCATTGGCGCGGACCGCAGCTTGTTGCATCGCTTGTCTTGTCAAATAAGTGATATCTGAAGGCATAATTTTTTCCTCAGAGTGCTCTATGCAAATTTCAAGCCAAGCGCTGAAAACTGGGGTTTGGTAAGGCTTTTGGGCTAGTAAGAGGGAGGCTGTCAAAAATCCGGCGGCTACTAGATCGACATGTACAAGCAAGGACTGCAAGTAGCTAATCGCACAAATAATTACCCACTTACCTTTAGATGAATGCCTCTAGCAACTTACTTGCGCAGGAATGCTTAAAAATCCGCGAAACCGAATTCTTGGGCTTCTAACTGGTGGTGTGGTGAGTGTGAAGTTGGGAAAGCGAGTAATAAACCGTCCAAGTGCGATTTGTCCTTCAAGGCGAGCGAGGCTCATACCGGCACAAGCATGCGCACCACTTGCGAAGGCGAGATGGCGATTTGGATTGCGTTGTATGTCAAAGTTCTCAGGATCTGTGAATTGTGAAGGGTCGCGATTTGCTGCGCCTATACACAGTGTGATTTGTGTTTGTGCAGGCATGTGTATGCCACGCAATTCAACCGCTTCGCTTGTGATGCGATTGCCTAATTGATTTGAGCTTTCATAACGCAAGATTTCTTCTACTGTTGTTTTAATCAAATCAGGTTGTGCATGCAGCAGAGCTCTTTGATCTGCATGATCATGCAATAGTACGAGGCCATTACCAATTAAATTCGTAGTAGTTTCATGTCCTGCATTGAGTAAAAAAATACAGTTATGTAGCAACTCTTTAGGTGTGAGTTTTTCTCCATCTGCTTCACCATCAATTAAGCGAGTCAGTACATCAGTTTCTAGATTGCCGGGCTGTTGACGGCGTCGCGCTATTAAATCTTCAAGATAAAGAATAAATTCAGCGACAGCTTGATTGCCTCGTTCAAACACTTCAGGGCTAAGCGTAGGTTCTAGTGCACCTAGTATTGCCATTGACCAGTCACGTAAAGGTGCGCGTTCATTCAAAGGCACATCCAGTAAATTACCTATGACTTCAATTGGAATCGC
>JAXISQ010000295.1:0-1959 GCA_034680505.1 Noviherbaspirillum sp. | reverse complement strand
TGTAAAGCACGCTGCGTGACACGTGCAATCAAATGATCTGTTCCCACTAAGATGCGGACTAAGGCATAACCTGCTTGCTCATCATCGGCAATACTGACCACATTACCTTGTAAACTATTTTGTATGCTGCTAGCGACTGGCCTCTCAGTCGCAATACTCACATCACGCGCTAATACACGAATGCGAACTTTTTGATGTAGTGATAAACCCTGACTTCGCGTCCAGATTCCACCACCTGAAAAATCACATCGACTTAAATGCCATTGCGTATCAATTTCACCTACACTGGCTTCAATCACAGCACCTAAATCGTCTCCAAGCTTGATAGGTAAATCTATACGCGATAAAGTCTCTAACAAATTTCCACTAGCTACTACACGACCTTGATCTAACACCACGATATGATGCGCAAGTCTTGCTACCTCATCCGGTGAATGCGTGACATATAAAACAGGAATAGCGAGTTCACGATGTAGCTTATCGAGATAAGGCAGTATTTCTTGTTTACGCTGACTATCTAATGCAGCTAATGGCTCATCCATCAATAACAAACGCGGCTTGACAGTAAGCGCACGCGCAATGCCTACGCGTTGGCGTTCACCACCAGAGAGCGCATGGGGCTTACGTGTTAAGAGTGCTGCTATGCCCAATAAATCTATCAACCCATCAACATCAATACCTTGTTGATGCTTACTACGCTTTAATCCGTATTCAAGATTTTCCATCACAGTTAAATGTGGAAACAAACTTGCCTCTTGAAATACGTAGCCGATTTCGCGTTGATAAGGCGGCACCCAAACATTCTTGTCTTGCCAAACAAGTTCATCCAAACAAACTCGTCCTTGCACATTTTTTTCTAATCCGGCTATGCATCGCAGTATCGACGTCTTGCCACAGCCTGATGGGCCGAATAAAGCAGTTACACCTTGCACAGGTAAATTGAGATCAACATCTAATTTAAAACCTGGCCATGCCACATGTAATTGAGCGAGAAATTTATCCATGACTCTGCTCCTTAAGCGGTTGCACTCGCCAAATTTGCAAAGCCAATAAAACGATGAAAGAAAAAACTAACATCAACAAAGATAAGTGATGTGCCTGCGCATAATCCATCGCTTCCACATAGTCATAAATCTGTACTGAAGCGACCCGTGTCTGTCCAGGGATGTTCCCACCTATCATTAGCACCACACCAAACTCCCCTACCGTATGAGCAAAGCTCATCACACACGCCGTAATAAATCCAGGCGTTGCTAAAGGAACAGCAACAGTAAAGAAAGCATCGAGTGGTGAAGCCCCTAAGGTGGCAGCAACTTCTAGGGGACGACGACCCATAGCTTCAAATGCATTTTGCAAAGGCTGCACCATGAAGGGCAATGAATAAAAAACAGAGGCAACAACCAATCCCCAAAAAGTAAATGGCAACAAACCTAAACCCAGTGCTTGAGTAAATTGTCCCACCATACCATTCGGCCCCATTGCGAGCAGTAGATAGAAACCTAATACTGAAGGTGGCAACACAATAGGTAAAGCAACCAGCGCACTCACTGGCGCTTTCAATTTATTTTGTGTTTGTGCTAGCCACCATGCGATGGGTGTGCCAATTAACAATAGCAAAAAAGTCGTTACTGTTGCGAGACGCAGTGTCAGCCATATTGCTTGTAGCGCTTGAGGATCTGGCATAAGGAATGTTTTAATTATTTTTTATTCTGATTTAAGTTAAGCCACTATACACAGGCACTGATGAATGCGATTGACTGCGTATTGGTGAGGGTGACTTATATTTTACTTGTAGCCATAGCTAGCAATGATTTTCTTAGCCTTGTCAGACTTTAAATATTCCAGCAAAGCTTTGGCTGCAATCGAATCTTTGCCATTGTTAAGCAAAATAGCGTCTTGCTTAATTTGATCATGAAATTCTTGCGGCACTATCCATGCCGAACCTGATTTCACTTTTCC
>JAXISQ010000294.1:0-1966 GCA_034680505.1 Noviherbaspirillum sp. | reverse complement strand
TGGTGGACAGCATTTATTACCCTCATCACGCGATGTGATGTTTAAAACCAATTAAGTATTTTTAAAAGCCAACATACATGCACGCCATTCTCTCTCATCCCGCCCTTGTTGACTGTCGCCGTTTATTTTTACGTGACTATGAAATCTATATCAACATTGGTGTTCATGACTTTGAAAAAAAAGCAGAACAACGCGTTATCTTGAATGTGGATCTCTACATTCCCTTGGAAATGAATACGCCAACCAATGATCAATTAGATGAGGTGGTGGATTATGACTTCATGCGCGAGACCATTAAGGCTAGAGCCTCTCAGGGCCATATTCATTTGCAGGAAACCTTCTGTGATGACATCGTGGCCGCCATGTTGCTTCATCCTAAAGTATTAGCAGCCTGTGTGAGTACGGCCAAGCCAGACGTTTACCCAGATTGCCATTCTGTGGGCGTTGAAGTATTTCGCATTAAGACGGTTTGAGTTAAAGAATTTAGAAAAGAACTCTCATGGGTGATATTCGTAAAGTTGTCTTTGAAGAAAATAAGCTGGAGAAGAAACTCTGCCGCTTAGTTGGTCAGGCCATTGGTGACTTTGGCATGATTGAAGAAGGCGACAAAGTGATGGTGTGTGTATCGGGCGGTAAAGATAGTTATGCCATGCTCGATATCTTGCTGAAATTGCGCGAACGCGCACCCATCCATTTTGAAATTGTTGCAGTGAACTTAGATCAGAAGCAGCCTAATTTTCCTGCGGAGATATTGCCAAATTATTTGAAGGCATTGGGTGTTCAGTACCACATCGAAGAGCAAGATACATATAGCATTGTGAAGCGCGTAATTCCTGAAGGCAAAACTACCTGCGGATTGTGTTCACGTTTACGTCGTGGCATTTTGTATCGCGTGGCTGATGAGTTAGGTGCAACCAAGATTGCGTTAGGCCATCATCGTGATGACATTCTAGAAACACTGATGCTCAATATGTTTTATGCAGGCAAGCTTAAGGGAATGCCTCCCAAGTTACGCTCGGATGATGGCAAACATATTGTGATTCGTCCCTTGGCTTACGTTCCTGAAAAATTGCTGGAGCGGTATGCCGCTGATATGAATTTCCCTATCATTCCATGTGATTTATGTGGCAGCCAGCCTAATCTTCAGCGCCAAGTCATGAAAGAAATGCTCCGCGATTGGGAGAAAAAGTATCCAGGGCGCGTAGAGAACTTATTCCGCTCTATGCACCACATCGTTCCGTCCCATTTAATGGATGGTGAGGCTTTTGATTTCAAAAACCTGGAAATTTCGACTGAGCTATCTGGAATTGCCGGTAGATCGGCTGGCGATAGGGCAATTGATGAGGCGGATTTGGACGAAATAGCCTGTGGAACCCTGATTCAGGGGACTTATAATCCCCCTTTATGAATATCGTCATTTTGGCTGCTGGGCAAGGAAAGCGGATGAAATCCGCTCTGCCCAAGGTCCTGCAAAATCTAGCAGGCAAACCCCTCCTTCAGCATGTTCTCAGTACCGCACTTTCGCTGCAGGATAAGAATGCAAAAACAGGCCCCGTTGTCGTTGTTGGGCATGGAGCGGCAGACGTTAAATTATTTCTATTAAATGCCAGCAAAGAAAATCCAAGCTTTAGCAAAGTGGTGACTGCACTTCAGGCCGAGCAAAAGGGTACAGGTCACGCTTTATTGCAGGCATTACCAAAATTAGATGTGCAAGAGCCTACTTTGGTTTTGTATGGTGATGTTCCGCTGACAACAAAAAAGACTCTCGCAAAATTAGCAAAATTGGCGGATGGTGTGCGAGGTCAAGATAGTGCGCTTGCACTCCTGACGCAAAACTTAAGCAATCCCACTGGTTATGGCCGTATCGTGCGCGATGCCGATGGCTCAGTAAAAGAAATTGTTGAAGAGAAAGACGCAACCCCAGCGCAAAAACAGATTCAAGAAATCAACACCGGCATCATGGTGC
>JAXISQ010000293.1:0-1980 GCA_034680505.1 Noviherbaspirillum sp. | reverse complement strand
GGCGGACCACGCACTCTCTTCACGTGCCGTCTCCGTCATCGTGTTGGACATAGGCTTGCCAGGCATAGACGGCTTTGAGGTTGTGCGTCGTTTGCGTTCTCGTGGTGCCACGATTCCCGTTTTGTTATTAACAGCGCGAGATGATGTACAGGACAGGGTGCGTGGTCTGGAATTAGGCGCTGATGATTACCTCGTTAAACCTTTCGCAGCCCCCGAGTTAGTGGCGCGCTTAAAAGCGTTGGTAAGGCGTAGTAATCCTCGTCCAGCAGAATTACAAATGGGGATGTTGCAGTTAGATGCATTTACGCGTCGCGCCAGCATAGATGGACAAACTATTGAATTGTCTGCACGTGAATGGGCTGTGTTGGAATATCTCATGCAACAAGCTTCGCGCGTAGTCTCAAAGCAGCAAATCATTGATGCTATTTTGCCTTGGGGTGAAGAGGTCACTTTAAACGCGGTTGAAGTGTATGTCTCTCGCATTCGCGCCAAAATCGCCTCTGCAGGTATTTCTATCAAAACCATACGCGGCTTTGGTTATATGTTGGAGCAAGCATCCTCATGAGTTTGCGCGTTAAGCTGCTGAAGTGGTTAGTGATTCCTTTGCTCGCTGTGAATCTGGCCGGTGCTGCTGCAGCCTACTGGTTAGCATGGATACCAGCACAAGGCGCTTTAGATCAAAGCTTAGCTGATGCAGCATGGGCCTTGGTGCCACATGTAAAAGAGACTGATAGTGAAATCGAACTACGTCTTTCACAACAAGCTGAACAAGTTTTGCGGGTTGATCACTTTGATGAAGTGTTCTTTGTCGTGCGTGATTTAAGCGGACGCACCATTGCTGGCGATAAGGATTTTCCTCAACTGCAAATTCCCGAAAAATTTAATACGTCCATTCCTTACACTGATGTGATGCGTGGCGAAGATGTGCGCGTCATTTCATTAAAGACAGTCGTAGCAGGTCAACCGATTTTGATTGGTGCAGGTGAAACACGCATTAAACGTAGCCAAATTCGGTTACGTATTTTTCTTACCTTACTCATTTCTGAAATTTTTCTCGCCATACTCATCCCCTTGATGATTTGGTTAGCACTCAATAAAGGACTCTCGCCACTGCGCGAGATGCAAGGGAATTTAGAACAACGAAAGTCAGATGATTTATCTGCTTTGCCGGTAGAGAATGCGCCGGTTGAAGTTACCCCTTTTATCGTAGCCATAAATAATTTACTCACACGTGTGCAAGACAATGCTCGCGCTAAACAAGATTTTTTGGCGAATGTAGCGCATCAATTACGCACGCCATTAGCGGGCTTTAAGGCACAGTTGGAGTGGTTGCAAGCTCACCATAAAGAAGATCCTGATACAGCACGCTCTGTTGACATGATGTTGGTCTCAGCGGATCGTATTGCACGTAAAGCAAATCAATTATTAGCCTTGGCACGCTCACAACCCGGTGATGTCGATCGTAGTGCAATGGAATTGCTTTCGTTAGACAAATTGTTATCTGAGTCAGTGCAGCAGTTCGTACAAGAAGCGCTCAAGAAAAATATTGATATAGGTTTTGACTTACAACCCACCACCGTGTTGGGTGATCGTTTTTTATTACGCGATCTGATTGATAACGTAGTAGACAACGCCATTCGCTATTCTCCAGAAGGTGGCACAGTGACGGTCAGCTGCATGATGCAAGAAGGTGGTGGGGTATTAAAAGTCGAAGATGATGGTCCCGGCATTCCAGAAGCCGACAAGGATCAGATCTTCAGCCGTTTTTATAGACTCGATCACAGTCAGTCTGGTAGTGGATTAGGCTTGGCAATTGTGCGTGACATCGCACATGAACATGGCGCCACCATTAGCGTGCGTTCAGGCGCGAATAACCGTGGCTCGAGTTTTCTGGTGCTGTTTCCAGATCTCCCGCAGTCAGCGTCTGTTTAAACAAACTGCGGCGCAGCGGTCCTATTCTGTTAGATAATCACGCCTTTC
>JAXISQ010000292.1:0-2087 GCA_034680505.1 Noviherbaspirillum sp. | reverse complement strand
TGCCCTTATATCGCTGCGCTACTTGTTGCAATGAAGGGCCAACAAGTTGATTAGTAAAGTCATGACAACCAGCACATCCATTATCGGCAAATAAGGTATTTGCAGTTGTTACTTCGTTAGACTTTAACTGCGCCTGAGCGAGAGAGACGCCACATAGCAATAAAACAACCAACAGGTGTTTACATGTTTTTCCCATATGCTCTCCTGATTCGATAATTGGTTCAATCAATTTACAAATATTCAGCAAGAAAAACTTGTAAGCAGATCAAATTTTATTCAGTTAATACGCCAAGGTGCGATCTATACAAGAACGCAAAGCATTAACAATCAGAAAACAGAAGTGCGCATGAGGGGTATGAAGATGAACACTAAGGGAGCTGAGCTCAACCTATTTTCAATTGGGGAGGAAATGCGGAAAGGTCAGCTAATGTGCACTTTCCGCTTTACTACGTTTATTCTTCTGAATTATCGATTGCAGGTGTATTTTTGTCTGGCATAACATAGCCAGCTGGTTGGCCATCTTTGACTTTCACAATATTGCCTTGCAAGATACCGCCGCGCTTAATCTCTAACTCAGCGTAAGTAATGGATCCGGTAACTTTGCCTACGGATTCCACAACCAGAGTCTTGTTCGCAACTGTAGTGTCAGTCAGAATCCCACCTACGCGAACGTGATTAGCGGCTGTTTTACCGTTAATACCGCCGTTATTGGTGACGTAAATCGTGTCGGCAGAAATCACACCTTCGATTTTTCCATCAACGGTTGCCACGCCTGGCACTTTGATAGTGCCCTTCATGAACACACCTTCACCTACCATGAGCGTACCGGGAGAATTTGTATCTGCCATATTAATTTAATAACAAAGTTAATGGGGTTAGTGCAATGATACAAGCATTAAGGGCAAAATACATCTCTTATGCGTTTTTAAAAAGTAAATTAATCTTTTGACTAGTTATGCAGCCAATTAAACCAGCACCCCGCCTCATCTTATTTGCCGGTCACGCCGGCACCGGAAAAACCTCGCTCGCCAAAAAAGCTTTGCCTTTGATTGCAGAGCGCACCGGTGAAGATTTCTTTTTCCTAGATAAAGACACTGTCTACGGCGCTTTCAGTTCCCATATGATGGGTCTACTGACTGGCGATCCAAACGATAGAGATAGTCCGGCTTATTTAGAAAATATTCGTGATCAGGAATACGCAGGATTAATCGACATTGTGCGTGAAAACTTCACCCTCAATGTGAATGTGATTTTAGTTGGACCTTTCACGCGTGAACTCATGGGTGGAAAATTTTTTCATCCTACAGAGTTGGGCTTGCCAGCCGCAACAACCTGCAGAATTGCATGGATAGATTTGGATAGTGAAGAAGCACGTAGACGTATTGCACACCGCGCTGATGCGCGTGATGCATGGAAGCTCGCTCACTGGGACACTTATCTACAACGCCGTGTAGAACCACCTATTCATGACTATCTCACTCGCTTCAATAATACCCATCCAACTGAGGCAGAATTTGAAGCATTGCTAGCGCATCTGATTAGCTAAGTTGCGCTAGCTTGTGAGATGACTGAATTTATTCGATTGCTTGATACACCAATTGTTTAATCATACGGCGGTAATACTGACGTATCGCTCCTGGTGTTTGTGTCATCAAAACTGCGACTAATTGCTCTTTAGGATCCACCCAAAAGAAAGTACCGCCTAAGCCAGCCCATGCATAATCACCTTCTGAACCAGGCACACTGGCTAGTCCCGCGCCTTGTCGCACCATAAAACCTAAACCAAAGGTGTAGCCCTGCACACCCATTAATAACTCACCAGGTTGAATGGGTGTAGCGACCTTAGGTCCTAAATGATCAGACGTCATCAGTGCAACGGTGGTGCGCGATAAAAAACGTTTTCCATCTAAGGAACCGCCGTTGAGTAGCATCTGACAAAAGCGTAAATAATCATCCGCTGTGGTTGCAATACCTGCTCCACCAGATTCATTACCCGTTGCTTTCGTCACATCAATCACCACTTGCATAGGACCACCTGTGGTTGGATCTATTTTGAGTGGTTCTGCAATTCGTACAACTTTGGATGC
>JAXISQ010000291.1:0-2126 GCA_034680505.1 Noviherbaspirillum sp. | reverse complement strand
TCCGACTGTGACACCGATATGAATGTGGTCATGACTGAGTCAGGACATTTTGTAGAAGTGCAGGGCACAGCAGAAGGTGATGCCTTTGACCGCAGCACCATGAATCAATTACTCGATTTAGCAGGGCAGGGAATTGAAGAGTTAATTCGTCTCCAAAAACAAGCTTTGGCTATAACTAGCTAAGCAAATTAATTCATTAAAAAACAATTCATCATGCAACGCACTGTCGTATTAGCTTCCAACAATGCAGGTAAGTTAGAAGAATTTTCTAGCTTGCTTGCACCGCTAGGTTTGGCATTACGCAAACAAAGTGAGCTTGGTATAAGTGAAGCAGAAGAACCGTATGCCACCTTTGTAGAAAATGCCTTAGCCAAAGCCAGACATGTAGCGCAACTCTCTGGATTACCTGCACTAGCTGATGACTCAGGTATTTGTGTGCCAGCCTTAGGTGGAGCTCCAGGTGTACTCTCTGCTCGCTATGCAGGCGAACCAAAATCAGATGCGCGCAATAATCAAAAGTTGATTAAAGATTTATCTGCACATGAAGATAAATCTGCTTACTACTACTGCGTGCTAGTTTATTTGCGTCACGCACAAGACCCACAACCAGTGATCGCAGAAGGACGCTGGGATGGAGAAATCATTGCAACACCACGCGGTGCGAATGGCTTTGGCTATGATCCTCACTTCTGGATTCCATCATTGAATAAAACGGCAGCTGAACTCAGTGCAGAAGAAAAAAATCAACTCTCACATCGTGGTCAGGCATTACGTGCACTCATAGCAAAATGGCGATGATTCCGATTAAGCCTATTCAGTCAATAGTAAAGCAGAGTGAACATAGTCATTCAGCTGACATCAAAGACATATATCTACAACCGGGGTTATTAAACCTCGCAGCACTTCCGCCACTTTCGCTCTACATCCATTTTCCTTGGTGTGTACGTAAATGTCCTTATTGCGATTTCAATTCGCATGAAGCGACTGGCGCCCATCCAGAGCAAGAATATCTCGCTGCATTACGTGCTGATCTTGAACATGCATTGCCTCTGATTTGGGGACGCAAGATTTATACTGTATTCATAGGTGGAGGCACACCGAGTCTAATGTCAGCAAAAGGCTTGGATCAGTTAATGTCAGATCTACGTAGCTTATTACCTTTAGATACTGATGCTGAGATCACTATGGAAGCGAACCCTGGTACATTTGAGATAGATAAATTTAAATCGTATGCAGAGAGTGGTATCAATCGTTTGTCGATAGGGATACAAAGCTTTAATCCTAAACACTTGCAAGCCTTAGGCCGTATTCATAATGCAGATGAAGCAAAACGCGCCATTGAAATCGCACAAACTTATTTTGCAAACTTTAATCTTGATGTGATGTATGCATTACCTGAACAAACCTTAGAAGAAGCGCAACAAGATATTCAGCAAGCATTGTCTTACTCGCCACCACACTTATCGCTGTATCACCTCACTTGCGAACCGAATACTGTTTTTGCTAAATATCCACCAGCACTCCCTGATGATGATGTGAGCAGTAGCATGCAACAACTCATCGCTGAACAAACTGCAGCAGCAGGCTATGAGAATTATGAAATTTCAGCCTTTGCGCAAAAAAATCGCCGAGCACAACACAATCTCAACTACTGGGAATTTGGTGATTATCTAGGCATAGGCGCAGGTGCGCATTCTAAAATCTCTTTCCCTCATCGAGTCATTCGACAAGCACGCTATAAACAACCAGCAAGCTACATGCAGCAAGCGATGGCAGGGTTGGCAATTGCAGAAGAAGTCGAAATCTCAAGATCAGAATTGGGTTTTGAGTTCATGTTGAACACATTAAGACTTACTGGCGGCTTTGAGATACCACTGTTTTCAGAGCGAACCGGCCTGCCTCTCAACATCATAGAAAAATCCCTAAACGAGGCAGAACAGAAGGGATTACTCCACCGAGACCATAAAAACATACGTCCAACTGCCCTCGGACAGCGATTTTTAAATGATTTACAGCAGATTTTTCTACCCGAATAACTCAAACCACTTAAAAATCCAGGAAGAGTGAGCAAGATTCTGTATAATTCGGCGACTCCAAGATGGAAGCGTGGCCGAGCGGTTTAAGGC
>JAXISQ010000290.1:0-2194 GCA_034680505.1 Noviherbaspirillum sp. | reverse complement strand
GTATCGCAGCGATCATGGCAGCCAAACGCACCAGTGATCTCATACCCTTGTGTCATCCACTTGCCTTAACCCGTGTTGCGGTTGACTTCACAGTGAATGAAAAAGAATCTAGCGTGTTGTGTCACGCTCAAGTTGAAACATTTGGAAAAACTGGCGTAGAAATGGAAGCACTCACCTCTGTGCAAGTTGGACTACTGACTATTTATGACATGTGCAAAGCAGTCGACCGTGGCATGGTGATGTCGGATGTCAAAGTACTAGAGAAGCACGGTGGCAAGTCAGGAAGCTGGAGTGCGGCATAAAAGGGTTTTGCTTGACTCAAATCCAACTGATCTTATCTTATGCTTTTTTAATTCACCTCATTTGCATAAATTTTCTTTTCTACTAAAGCTTGCTTTAATTTAGGCAGCAAGGATTTAGCAGTATCTTCTCCTGACTGTCTTGCATTTTTATAAAATGTCGGCGTTGGTATTGTCCCAAATCCTAAATCAGGATGAATCACAAAATCCGCATCTATTAATTCAGGATCGATTCTGCTGCGACGTCTGGCTTCTTTTTGAAGACGTTTCACTGATGTATAAGCTGGAGCAGTTCCAGGCACAGCCGTGACATCAACTGCAATCACAAATTGTGCACCTGCCTGACGCGCTGCACGCACAGCAACAGGCAAAGATTCATCGCCATCTTCATATTCAATTCCATGAATACCCACAGGTGAAAATATTTTACTCACTGCGCTAGATGCTCTTACAGCAATGCTAACGTTACCTGAATTAAAAAATACAGGTTGCTTATCTTGTATGCGCGTTGATACAGCAATAAATTTTCTAGGCATCGCCTCTATCCTTTGATAGCGCAGTCTTTGACTGACAAAATCTTGTAAGCGTTGACCATGTATCCAACCACGATCTGCAAACAAAGAAAAATCAAATACAGTTAAAGGTCCGCCCTGTTTTGAAATTTCATCAATTTCTGTTGCGTTGTAACCGTCCGCCCAGAATGCACCAATCAGCGAGCCCACACTCGACCCTACGACTAAATCATATTCAATCCCTGCATCTTCTAACGCTTTCATCACACCTATATGTGCATACCCACGTGGACCACCACTTCCTAATACCAGTGCAATTTTTGGTTTAGGTGACATCTCTGGAACAGTTGTAAGAGGCGTAGGACTGTCATTTTTTGTGTAATTAAAACTGGCACAACCTGATAAGTAGACGACAAGTAGCGCTAATAAAAAAAGACGATTTCTATTTTTCATGGAATTATTTTTTAATTCTTAAGCTCGATTAGCCTGCAAGGCAGAATGAATCATACCCATCATAAAATTTCTTGCTTGATTTTGCACACCTTTCGCAAGCACTAGATGTTGCATCACATTTGACTGTTCTATGGATGCATAGCCATGCAGTAGCGACCAAATGAACATCGCCTCAAGTTCAGCTTGTTTTTTTGCTCCATTATTATTCCCATGCTGCTTTAAAAGATTTTGTCTCAATAAATCGAAAGCATGAACAGCATGTTTTACTAATTCAGGATGATCTGCTGGCTCAGGCCACGGCGTTCCAAACATTAAACGATATTCCAATGGTTTAAGTGCTGCATAATCTAAATAAGCTTCGCCCATGCCCCTTAGTTCTTCCGGCTGATGTTTCTGCGTACTCTGGTCGAGAAACTCTGCAAAATCTTCAAAGCAGCGGCGCATGATTTCTGCCAATAGATGATCACGGCTAGCAAAGTGTCGATAAGGTGCTTGATGTGAGATCGCTAATCTTCTCGCCACATCGCGCATACTTAATCCCTCAACACCTTCCTCTGCAATGACCTCTCGGGCTGCTTGTATACATGCTTCTTTTAAATTTAATTCATTGATGGATTTAGCCATATCGCCTTTATCAATCTCTATGAGAGTTGTTTAGTCATATCTCGTAGATTGCTCCCATAATTTTTACTCGTATCGAACATGGTGCAGTTGATAATAAAAAATCATTAGAGTTTGTTTTCAAAGGACATTGCATTTAGTTGACAGTGTCATCATATTAATTCAGAATTGTAGACACCGTCAACTAAAGTACACATCATGTCTTTAACTTTGCTAGAGATTAATCAGAAATTCATAGCCCTTAACTGGTCAGCACTTAGCTTGGCGTCCAAAGTCTTAGTGATTTATGGTGGTCTCATGCTCGTCGCT
>JAXISQ010000289.1:0-2308 GCA_034680505.1 Noviherbaspirillum sp. | reverse complement strand
TAGTTCTTCATTTGGATTTTTTGAAGTATAGCGTTATAGCTGTAACATATTGCTAGAGCAAGACTGCAATAGGCTGCAAACAAGTCCAAGAAAAATTAATTTTAAGTAGTGAAATTGATGAACAGAAAAAAATCGCTGCAGGGTGATGGTTTTTGCAGCGATGCGTTTCTGCGCTTCTGTCGGAATGCCATACATAGCTGATCCTTTGCTCAGGATCATAACTTTATTTTTTTCCGGTGCTACCAAAGCCACCGGCGCCACGTGAGCTGGAATCAAATTCATCGACCACATTAAAGCCAACTTGTAATACAGGCACGATGACTAATTGCGCCAATCTATCCATAGGGTTGAGTACAAACTCAGTACTGCCGCGATTCCATGTGGAGACCATTAACTCGCCTTGATAATCTGAATCGATGAGTCCGACTAGATTGCCGAGTACGATGCCATGTTTATGTCCCAAGCCGCTGCGTGGCAAAATCATCGCAGCATAAGCAGGATCAGCTAAGTGAATAGCAAGACCAGTAGGTATGAGATGCGTGGTGCCAGGCTGTATATGCAAGGCTTCGTTGATACAAGCACGTAAATCTAAACCTGCACTACCTGCAGTAGCATAAGCAGGTAATTGATCTTGCATACGTGGATCAAGAATTTTTATATCTATAGTTTTCATCTTATGCTTCTTTTTTTTAAATAGGAAGTTGATTAAAGAATTAAGGTTTTAAAGTCTACGTGCAATCTCAGTAACGAGTTGCTGAGCGAGCGTGTTCTTATCAGCTCTTGGTAAAGCATGGTGACCTTGTGCGTCAAACAGGACGAGTTCATTTTCGTCTTTACCGAAAGTTTGTGGACCTATATTTCCCACTAAGAGTGGTATGCCTTTTTTCTCGCGCTTGGTGCGGCCGTATTCCAAAAGATTTTCAGATTCTGCTGCGAATCCTACACAGTAAGGTGGCTTAGGTAGCGCTGCAACTTCCGCTAAGATATCGGGGTTTTGCTCAAACTGTAATTCTGGTGATGCACCATTTTGTTTTTTTATTTTCTGCTGACTCACTTCACTAACACGCCAGTCTGCAACAGCAGCAACAGCGATGAAAATATCTTGCTGCGCTACATTCGCCATCACAGCCTCATGCATATCACGCGCAGTCATGACAGATACCATCTTGATGCCATAGGGTGGAGATAATGCAGTGGGGCCACTCACCAAAGTTACCTCAGCACCAGCTGCGTGCGCAGCTCGCGCTAAGGCATAACCCATTTTGCCGGAGGAGAGATTGGTAATGCCGCGCACCGGATCTATCGGTTCAAAAGTGGGGCCTGCAGTAATTAATACTTTTTTAGACTGAAATAACTTAGGCTGAAAAAATGCCAGCAGCATCTCCAACAGCTGTTCAGGTTCCAGCATACGACCTAAGCCTGTTTCACCACAGGCTTGCTCACCTGCTGTAGGTCCACATAAGGTCACGCCATCTTGTTTAAGTTGGGCTACATTACGTTGCGTTGCAGGGTTCTCCCACATTTCTACATTCATAGCTGGTGCGACTAACAAAGGCACAGTGCTTGGACGTGCAAGACAAAGAGTGGAGAGCAAATCATCTGCTGCGCCATGCACTAGTTTGCGCATGAAATCAGCAGAGCAGGGCGCAATTAAAATTGCATCAGCATGTCGTGTGAGATCAATATGCGCCATGTTATTACTGATGCGACTATCCCATTGATCAGTAAATACAGGTTTACCAGTTAATGCTTGCATAGTCACAGGTGTGATGAAATGACGCGCTGCTTCAGTCATCACAACTTGTACTGAGGCGCCCGCTTTAATTAGTGCACGTGCTAACTCAGCCGCTTTATAACAAGCGACGCCACCTGTGAGGCCTAAGACAATGTGCTTACCGGTTAATTGCATATGTGCGCCTAATCTGGTTTATTTTTTAACTCTGCGCAATTCATCCAGCACAAATAATATGGCGCCTAGCGTTATGGCGCTATCGGCGACATTAAAAGCAGGCCAGTGCCAGTTGTTGATGTGTAGGTCGATAAAATCAATCACATGGCCGTAGACGATACGGTCTATTAAATTGCCGACTGCGCCGCCAAGAATAAGGGTTAAAGACCAGCAAAATAATTTTTGTTCAGCATGACGTCGTAAGAGCCAGATGATAAACAGAGAGGCCGCAAGTGAAATCACAGAAAAGAAATAACGCTGCCACCCTTGTTGATCAGCTAAAAAACTAAACGCAGCACCTTTGTTATAAACCATGACCAGATTGAAATAGGCATTGACGAACTTAGTGGATTCAAATGC
>JAXISQ010000288.1:0-2320 GCA_034680505.1 Noviherbaspirillum sp. | reverse complement strand
ACTTGTCATGATGCGTTAGCAGTGCATGGTAGTGGTCTGCATGATCGTTTCAAGAAATGGTGTGATGATTATTTTTATCTCAAACATCGCAAAGAAGCACGTGGTGTAGGCGGTGTTTTTTATGATGACTTTAATGAAGCAGGTTTTGAAAAAAGCTTCGCTATGACGCAAAGCGTTGGGGATAGTTTTATTAATGCTTATTTGCCATTGTTAGAGCGTCGCAAAGACACGCCTTATGGTGAACGTGAGCGTGATTTTCAAGCGTATCGTCGTGGTCGCTATGTAGAATTCAATTTAGTATTTGATCGCGGCACTTTGTTTGGTTTGCAATCGGGCGGTCGTACTGAATCAATTTTGATGTCTATGCCACCGATCGTGAAATGGCGTTATGACTGGCATCCTGAAGCTGGATCACCAGAAGCAAAACTGTATACGGATTTTCTGCCGCATCGCGACTGGCTGGCTGAGTGAACGCACGCTGCATCTTGCTATTTGGAGGAAGTTTTGATCCGGTTCATAACGGACATCTCGCTCTCGCGCATTTTTGCAGCGTACTCTGTCAACCCGATCAATTACGATTAATTCCTGCTGGTAGACCTTGGCAAAAACCAGAATTAGCAACCCCTGCTTATCACCGTGTTGCGATGTTAAAGCTTGCTTTTGCAGACTTTCATTTGCCAGTTGAGATAGATGAACAAGAAATTCAACTCGATGGTCCTAGCTACACCATTACTACGTTGCGCAATATACGAGCTGAACTAGGCGATTCGGTTTCATTGGTACTCACTATCGGTGCTGACCAATTGCATAACCTACCTACTTGGCGCGACTGGCAACAGCTTTTCAATTATGCGCATTTATGTGTGGTGAGCAGACCTGGATTTACACTTGAAAGTGAGCAGCTCTCTTCTGTGCTTGCAAATGAAATCGCACGACGCCATGCAAGTGCAGAGCACATTCGCTCTACGCCGCATGGCTTAATGATTATTGCTGATAATTTTTTGATGGATGTATCAGCAACCAGCATTCGACAATCTCTACACCAGAGATCGGATGCAGCAGGTTTAATTCCGGCTGCAGTGCTAGACTATATTCATCAACAACACCTTTATGAACACTAATCGATGGATATCAAAAAACTGCAATCTCTAGTCATTGACGCGCTTGAAGATGTCAAAGCTCAAGACATACGTCTATTCGACACTATGCATCTCACCAGCCTTTTCGATCGTATTGTGATCGCATCGGGCACCTCTAATCGTCAAACCAAAGCCTTAGCGGCATCGGTACGCGATAAAGTGAAAGCAGAAGGTGGCCATATTCTCAGCATTGAAGGTGAAACAACAGGCGAATGGGTCTTGGTTGACTTAGGCGACATGATCGTACACATCATGCAACCTGCTATCCGTGCTTACTATCGTCTTGAAGAAATTTGGGGCGAAAAAGAAATTAAACTAGGCGCGGCTAAACGTAAACCTAGTACAGGTACGAAAATTACTAGCCATATCTTGGGCAGCACGCCGACTAAAACAACGGCATCGACTACACCTGCCAGAAAAACGGCAACCAAGACAGCATCTAAGACTGCACCTAAGACTGCAACCAAATCGTCAACTAAGACTGCATCTAAAACTGCGAGCAAATCTGCAGGTAAAACTGCAACAAGGTCACCAGCTGTGAAAAAAACTGCAGCTAAAAAAGTGGTTGCGAAAAAAACGGTGAGTAAAACTGCAGTGAAAAAAACTAGCGCTACAACATCGACTAGAACTGCAAGTAAGAGCAGCAGCGCTAAACGAACTGCTGTAAAAAAATCTAAATAAAGCAGCTAGCCTATGCAGCTCATCATTGCCGCAGTAGGCCATAAGATGCCCGCTTGGATAGAAACAGGCTTTCAGGAGTATGCCAAACGCATGCCTGCTGAATGCAAGCTCGTTTTAAAGGAAATTAAGCCAGTAGATCGCGCTAGTAATAAAAATGCTGAGTCAGTCATGGCACAAGAGCGCACACGTATTGAAGCTGTCTTACCCAAAGGTGGGCGCATGATCGCGCTAGATGAGCGGGGACAAGACCTCACCACCCTGCAAATGTCACAACTTCTCACACAATGGCAGCAACAAGGTGGAGATGTTACATTCGTCATCGGTGGCGCAGATGGTTTAGATGCTGAGTTGAAAAAAAATGCTGATATGCTGATGCGAATATCTAGTCTGACTCTTCCGCATGGCATGGTCAGAGTGTTACTCGCAGAGCAGTTGTATCGTGCTTGGTCTATTACGCAAAATCATCCTTATCATCGTACTTAACTTTTTAGTCAGTTTTT
>JAXISQ010000287.1:0-2328 GCA_034680505.1 Noviherbaspirillum sp. | reverse complement strand
CATTAGCTAAAGCGTATGATTTTTTCACTTACTACTTCACCTTATTGTTAACGCCAATGATATTTTTATCTGGCGTCTATTATCCCAATCAGCAGTTACCAAATTGGTTAAGTCAAATAGCATCAGTTTTACCTTTAAGTACAGCCGTTGATCTAGTGCGCCCCTTGTTGCTAGGGCAGGTGCCTGAGTATGCAATAGAAAAACTACTTATCTTGATGGTTTACTGTGCAGGTGGATTTTATGTTGCCACAATACTGACTCGCCAACGCTTTTCAAAATAAATGATTAATTTCATGAATGAATATTTGCTCGTAATTGAAAAATTTCAAGCAAAGAAAACACCACAGAAAAAAACGAAAGAAACTCGTTAAAAATAAAATGCGAATCTTCATAAAAAATAAAACTCTTCAACTTATTGCAACATTCGCCATTGTATTCATCGCAAGCATTAGTAACGCGCAGGCGGAAGAAGAGTTTCTAGCGCCAGAGCAGGCATTTGCATTTAGCGCAAAATTAATCGCACCTAATCAATTAGAAGTTCATTACAAGATAGCAGATGGTTATTACTTATATCGCGAACGTTTTGCGTTTAGCGCAGAAAAAGCAAAATTAGGTGAGCCCAATATCCCAAAGGGAAAAATAAAGTTTGATCCTAACTTCGAAAAAGAAGTAGAAATTTATCGCAACAACATAAGCATCATCATTCCAATCGAAGCAAAAACCACATTCAACTTAAAAGCAATTAGTCAAGGATGTGCAGATAAAGGCTTGTGTTATCCACCTATGGAATCAGTGGGTAAAATTTCACTCGATATCAAGCAAGCTACAAACGATATAGAAGCTACAGACAATAATGAAGCAAGGGTAAGTAATGCGAAGTCTGCAACGACAGAGATGGGGCAAATCGAAGCTTCATTAGCAAGTAATGATTTACTACTCATTTTGCCCTTATTCTTTTTATTGGGATTAGGACTCTCATTTACGCCCTGTGTATTACCTATGGTGCCAATCTTGTCCGTCATCATTGTGGGCGAGGGAGAGCAAGTGAGTAGACGGCGAGGGTTGTTGTTGTCACTTGCCTACTCATTGGGCATGGCTATGGTTTACACCTTATTGGGAACCGCGGCAGGTTTAATCGGAGAAGGCTTATCAGCCTTCTTGCAAAATCCTGTGGTCTTGATCAGCTTTGCACTGTTAATGACAATTATGTCCTTATCCATGTTTGATTTATTTCAATTGCAAATGCCATCAGCCATACAACTTAGCTTAACGCGTTTATCTGAGCAGCAAAAACGTGGAAAATTATATGGCGTTTTTTTAATGGGATCGCTATCAGCATTAATTGTAGGGCCCTGTGTAGCAGCGCCACTTGCAGGAGTATTGGTCTATCTCAGTCAAACGCGCGATGTTGTGATTGCTAGCAGCGCCTTATTTTTTATGGCAATGGGAATGAGCGTACCTTTACTGCTGTTAGGTGTATCGGCAGGATCATTGTTGCCGCGTGCAGGCGCGTGGATGGGCGCAGTTAAACCATTCTTTGGCGTGTTAATGCTTGCCATGGCAGCGTGGATGGTCGCGTCACTCATCTCTCCAGTCGTGCTAATGCTGATTTGGGGAACGCTCAGTTTTGGATACGGAGTTTTTTTGTTGTGGCCAAAAAAATGGAAACCCTCAATTAAATTCATAGGGATCATTTTCATAGCATTAGGACTGATTGAATTATCAGGTATCGCCATAGGTAGTAGAGACGTCTGGTCACCTTGGACATCAGCATCAACAAGTCAACTCGCTGCAACAAAATTTAAACGTGTAAAAACAATTGAAGATGTAGAGCAAGCAATCCGCGCAGCGAATGGTCGCGTAGTCATGCTCGATTTTTATGCGGATTGGTGTGTATCTTGTTTAGAGATGGAGAAGCTTACCTTTAGCGATAAGCAAGTGCGAAAAGAATTAGATCAAATGCTGCTCATACAAGCCGATGTCACCGCCAATGATGCTGATGACAAAGCACTGTTGAAGAAATATGGATTATTTGGACCGCCGGGCATTTTATTTTTTAATGCATCGGGCAATGAGATGCGCAATCAAAGAATTATAGGATTTCTATCAGCGCAAAAATTTTTAGAAAATATTAAAAAATAAAAAACATCTCAAAGACCATCAAAGAAAAAATTCATAGGCACTGCAATTTTAATTTTTATTTGGTTCCTTAGGTGCGCTAGGAAAGTTTGAACTTCCAATATTAGGAGTGCGTAAAGGAATGCGCGACATATTTCTAGCTGAGTGAGATTGAATAATAGGCTGATCTTCTTGGCTTGTAATAGTTTT
>JAXISQ010000286.1:0-2342 GCA_034680505.1 Noviherbaspirillum sp. | reverse complement strand
GTTGAACTTGGCAAAGACTTTGGTGCCAAGGTAGAAGTAATTTCAGGTATCACGCCTAACGATGAACTGGTGCTAAATCCATCGGATGATTTATCCGATGGAGATATGCTCACGATAGTGAAGAAAAAGCCTTAATCGCATCGATCTATTCAAGCTAGCGCTGACTAGCTTGAATGATTTTCTGGTTGATGGTGTTTGCCGATTTGCGCTTCAAATGCACGCAAACGCTTGTATACAGAGATGAGCTCAACAATCGTTCCCCAGCTACGCACTAGAAATTGAAATGACATTTCTACCCGACCAAATGCACGCACGATTTGCTGCATCACCCCTAGCGTGATCGCTCCTGCCACCACGGTAGGACCTAAAGCGATATACGGTACCAGTACACCGAATTGCAAATAAGAGAATTTTGCGACATCAAAATACATGTAGTGAAAAAATAGTCGGAAATAATTTTCTCTTACATGCGCAAATAAATCTTTGACTACTGGCTCAGATCCTCTTTCTGCATCATCTTCTGCATGCACTAATTCCTTACGATAGGCTGCTTCCACACGTTGATTATTAAATTCCAAACCAGGTAATTTAATTCCCACTGCTGCAAGAACTACAGTGCCCAATAGAGCGAACAGTACTGCCACATACACTAATGCATGATCTACTTGTCCTATTAAAGGAATTTCATTCACTTTTTTCGATAACTCCCACAGTATGGGCAAGAATGCGATTAAGGTCATGAGTGCATCCATCATATTACTGCCCAAGGTTTCCATGATGTAGGCGAAACGTTTGGTATCTTCTTGAACGCGTTGACTCGCTCCTTCTATATGACGTAATTCCTGCCAATGCTGCATGTAATAATCATTCATCGCTTGGCGCCAACGAAACACCCAATGCTTAGAATAAAAACTCAGAAACACGGCGACCAAAACATAAATGCCAGCAAGCTTGCCAAAGCTCAGCAGAAATCCAAAAAATTCACCTAAGGTGATAGCACCCGGAGCGCTTAATGCTTTTTGTACGAGATCATAAAATCCACCAAACCAATCATTGATAGCCACATCAATTTGTACCTGATACCACGTTCCTGCAAAGATGAGTACAGCACCAGGCCATCCCCATAATGCAAAATGGCGTGACAAGAAAAATGACTTAAACATGGGGTATCTCCTGTTTTACTTATTTTGTTATTTTTAAATAATCTGAGCACGATGAAATATCGTGTCATGGTTACTTTGATTGAATTTTTAAAGCATGCAGTTATTTTAGGCGTATTTTCAAACAGACGTTTTGCCTTAGTGTGAGCATGCCTATTTCAGCATCGCTCACACTAGTTTCAACCATTGACTAGATGAATGGTGTTCCTGTCATAGTTTTTGATACTTGCTCTGCCTCTAGCAATGGCTCTCCACAACATTTCTTGTTGATACCTTGTAAAAGTAAAATTCGAAAATATTGCCTTTATTTTAATAAAAAATCTGTCAGTGTTATCCGTTTTTAACTAAACGCCGTGCTACATACTTTGTTGACAAAAAATTCCTACTAGCCTGAAAGCCTGTCCACAAGACATGATTTGCAACTGTAAACGGCCAAAATACGCATATTTCGTTTGCAAAAACAGGCCTTTTGCGCCATAGTTCCGCGTTGCGAAATTCAGGTTTGTTGCTCGCTTAGCCCTAGTAGGCTTAGCCTAGCCAGCCATCCCGGCGGTCTGTTTTTGGCTAATTTGTTGTGTTTATTGCGGAGAGTTGATGGCGAAAGAAGATCTGATTGAAATGGAAGGTGTGGTTGATGAGGTTTTGCCTGATTCACGTTATCGGGTTACCTTAGATAATGGTCACGTATTAATTGCTTACAGTGGCGGCAAAATGCGTAAGAATCACATTCGTATTTTGGCTGGCGATAAGGTTTCTCTAGAATTATCACCTTATGATTTATCTAAAGGTCGCATTACATTCCGCCACATTGAAGGACGTGGCCCTATGACACCGAGCAGACGTCCTCCTAAACGTCCATGATCTTCGGGCCAAGCTTCAGCAACTATTGAGCTTAGCCCGACTTCTCCACCCTACATTGCACTCTTGTAGCTATTGTTACCTGCAATACTATTTACAGTATTTCTAAGACTAATATTTTAGTCAAAAAAAACGGGCTTAAATTTAAGCCCGTTTTGTTTGGTGCAGATAAAAAAATTAATCTGCTTTTACTGCCTCTACCTGTATCGCTAATTTGACTTCAGGTGCAAAGCGAGGAATGCCATAATTCAAACCAAAATCACTGCGATCAAAACTTGCATGCGCATCGGCACCGCAAACTTCACGCTTTAACATAGGATGCAT
>JAXISQ010000285.1:0-2345 GCA_034680505.1 Noviherbaspirillum sp. | reverse complement strand
TTTAATGCAAGCCTATCGACTGGAAATGGGTACACGCTTAACTAACCCTAAAGGCAAGGATTTATATGCATTTTGGGGTAAGACAGTCACAGAGGCACTACAAGCTGTATTACAAGAACAAAAATCGCCAGTAGTGATTAATCTGGCATCGGAAGAATATTTTAAAGTGGTTAAACCTGATTTACTCGATGCACCAGTGATTGCACCTGTGTTTGAAGATTACAAAGACGGGAAATATAAAATCATTTCGTTTTACGCAAAGCGCGCCAGAGGATTAATGGCGCGCTATGCCATCGATAAAAAAATCACCAAAGCAGAGCAATTGAAAAAGTTTGATCGAGAAGGCTACGCGTTTGATGCCAAACATTCAGATGAAACCAGTTGGGTATTTAGACGGCGAGTGTCAGCCTGATTGAAATATAGTTGGTATAACTTACGGACGATTACGCTACGCTAATCGTCCGTAGCATGAGGAATGATTGCGATCGATTGTTGAGAATCATGCGGACGAAGTCGTTGTGCTATTCGTCCGCACATTTTATGAAGTTAATTCCAGAATTTCCACCAAGCTGCTTCTGCGCGTGTGCTGCGGGGTGAGGCAGCAGAATTACCTTTGAAGTTAAATTGATAAACGCGTTCTGCGTCATCACGTAATTCTTTTAATCCCATTGCGTCATAAGCCAACACTTGTATACGCAAGGCTTCTTGTGCTGATGGTGAGCCTGGATAATCACGCACGACGGTTTGTGCACGATTCACTGCTGCCAAGTAAGCGCCACGTTGCAAGTAGTAGTTCGCGACATGGAGTTCATATTGCGCCATCGCTTGCACCAGATATTTCATGCGATCGGTTGCATCGGCTGCATATTTACTATTTGGGAAGCGATCGGTGAGCTGTTTAAAGGCATCAAAGGCATCGCGCGCTGCTTTAGGATCACGCTCAGTCGGATCTTGGCGACTGATGAAATCAAACATGCTCTTTTTGTCTTTGAAGTTTGCCAGACCACGTAAGTAGTACATGTAGTCGACATTGGCATGATTCGGGTGCAAGCGAATAAAACGTTCAACCGCAGCCAGACATTGTGCTTGATCGTTTTGACGGTAGTAGGCGTAGGCCACTTCCATCTGTGCTTGCTGGGCGTAAGCACCAAAGGGATAGCGGGATTCTAGCTTCTCAAAATATTTGACGGCTTTCTCGTAGTTGCCACTGTTTAGCTCATCTTTGGCCTCAGCGTATAATTTCGAGGCAGACCAGTTTTTAGTCTCGTCTGCTTTCTCCGAGAGTGAGCCGCAGGCCGACAACATGACGGCAATCAGGAAAACAGTTATTTTCTTTTGAATTTTCAGCATGGAAGTGGGTGAGGTCGCGTCTTAATAAGCAGCGATTATATCCGATGCAAACAGCAAAGAACCCAACCCGGATAAAGCTATGAATAACCCAATTGCTGACGAAATCCTGGACGAGGCGGAAGATTTCGACCTTAGTCCTGATGAAACCACGACATTAACCCTCAAAGTTGACCCAGAAAGCTGCGGCATGCGGCTCGATAAGGTGCTTTCTGGCTTGTTGCCGCAGTACTCGCGTAACCGTTTGCAACTTTGGATAGAGGAGGGCGTTGTCACGGTAGATGGCGCTCCCGCAAAAATACGCACTACGCTGTATGGCGATGAGGTTATCGTGGTGCAGCCACAGGCAATTCAGTCTGAACAGCCGTATGAAGCTGAGCCTATGGAGTTAGACATCATCTATGAAGATGAGACGCTGATGGTCATTAACAAACCTGCAGGTTTAGTGGTGCATCCTGCTGCAGGCAATTGGACCGGCACGCTCTTGAACGGCTTACTGCATCATGCACCGGCATTAAGCGGTGTGCCACGTGCTGGCATTGTGCATAGACTGGATAAAGACACCACCGGTTTAATGGTGGTCGCTAAGACTCTCGCTGCGCAAACAAATTTAGTAAGGCAATTACAAGAGCGCACTGTACGCCGCAGTTATTTAGCTTTGGTGTGGGGACATCCGGTGTCGAACGGTCGCGTGGAAGCAGCGATTGCTAGGCATCCACGGGAACGCGTGAAGATGGCTGTGAGTCAGTCTTTGCAGGCTAAGGAAGCGGTGACGCATTATCAAAAGCTCACCAGTAGCAAGCTCGATGACAAACCGGTTGCACTCTTGCGCTGTCAATTAGAAACTGGTCGCACGCATCAAATTCGTGTTCACATGAAACATATTGGTCATACTTTATTTAACGATGAACGCTATGGCGGAAGTGATATTCTTAAAGGAACTACCACTGCAAAATACAAGCAATTTGTAAAAAACTGCTTCGAAATTTGTCCTCGCC
>JAXISQ010000284.1:0-2351 GCA_034680505.1 Noviherbaspirillum sp. | reverse complement strand
CCATGATTGTGACGATTGTTAGTTTGGCTTTAGTGCGTGGACATATTAGTCCTAAGTCAGCGTAGTCATAATTCCAGCATGATGAAGCCGGCTTACTTTAGTATGAAGTAAGCCGGCTTGTTACATTTTGCTGCATAGTTTTTGAATTCTCTTATTCGCTAAGTAAAGAATTCGCGCTTGCTGTAATATCAAATTGAGCAGTACATCAATATATTGAATTTATCAGCTCAGTTTTCTAAGATCATTAAAAATAACAATGAGACCCGTCATGAATAAATTATTTGTAGGACTAGTTGTCAGCAGCCTGATTTTCTTTACGCAATCAGCATGGTCGCAAGAAAAATGGATTAAAGACCAAAAAGGATGTTTGATTGCTAACCTCGCTCCATCTGATGGAGAAACTGTGCAATGGACGGGTGGTTGCAAAGATAATTTTGCGGATGGTCATGGAACACTGACTTGGTTTACCGATGGTGTGAAGATGGAAGTATTTGAAGGCACCATGGTCGGTGGTTACGCTGAAGGTAAGGGAAAGCTAGCACGTCGAAATGGAAAGTACGTCGGTGAATGGCACAAAAGTCAGCAACACGGTAAAGGTCGATACGATAGCGAAGACGGAAGTTGGTACCAAGGTGAGTGGAAAGAGGGGCAGCCACATGGCAAAGGACAAATGCTGATGCCTGATGGACGTTTACTTAAAGGCTATTGGAATGAAGGTGAATTTGAAGAGGCGGGTGCGATGCCTGGTCGGACTTAATCATTCAGTCTAAATTAATTTATTTTTTACTAATAAAACATTAATTTTTCTTGAATGTGCATTAAAGATAGCAGCCGCGATTAGACTTTTTCTGTTATGTTTCCGGCATCACAATTTTCTGAGGAGATTTTTATGAAGCATTTATTAGGCGTTTTATTAATGGTGTCCGCATCACTCGCATTTGCACATTGCCCCAACGCGATTGTTTGTGAAATGAAGGCGATTGATTCAACTTTGCCAACAACTAAAGTGCAGGGCGAGGATTTAGAAAAAATTAAATCTATGCGTGCTGAAGGCGAAAAACTGTACAACGAAGGTAAAGAAAAAGACGCATTGAAAATTTTACGCGAAGCTAAAAAATTATTAGCGAGTTCATAATTCAATATGTAGTCAGCGTATTCAAAATAGGGCCGCAAGGCTCTATTTTTTTTGATACTTAAATCTAGATTATCGATATAGTCGAGTTAATATTTAGCTTAATGCTTAGATGAATGAGATTTCATTCAAATCTATATGAGTGGAGATTTATGATGCAGCGCCGTCAATGTTTACGATTAGGTTTGGGTCTATTAGGTGCTACCTATGCTTCACCATTTTTCATGCAGAATGCACAAGCGACTACTAGCGCAGCTTCTGACAAATTAATTTGGCGTGAACGTAACATGATTGGTTTTGGTACTACGTTGTGGATCAAAGCTGGGCATGAGAATGCTGATCAACTTGAAGCAGCGTTAAATGCTGCAGTTAATGCAATTCGTAATGTAGAACGTCAAATGAGTCTATTTGATTCTGATAGTGATCTCTGTCGTTTAAATAAACATGGCGTGTTGCAAAATCCAGATAATGATTTAAGAGTCGTTTTAGATTTAGCCAAGAAAGTTTCACTGCGTAGTGCCGGTGCTTTTGATGTCAGCATGCAGCCTTTGTGGAAGGTCTGGTCTAGGGCGACAGAGGAATCACGTTTGCCAAGTCAGCGCGAACTACGCCAAGCAAAGAATTTGGTGAATTGGCGTGCAGTCGAGTCATCTGCTTCAATCGTGCGATTGAATATATCTGGCATGAGCTTGTCACTGAATGGTATTGCGCAAGGCTATGCTTCTGATAAAGCGCGCGCCGCACTAGAAGCACATGGCATACAACATGCCGTGATTGATGCAGGCGAAACCTCTTTACTTGGTCATGCACCGAATGATCAGGCTTGGTCATTTAGTATTGAACAAGCTGCTAAGAGTGAGCTTAAAAAATCAGAGTCACCTCAAGGACGTCATGTAGATGGTGTTAAGTCGTCCATGCCGATTATTGTTGCTGATGGAAGAGCAATGGCGACTTCTTCGGATTCACACACAGTCTTTAGCGCTGATCATCAGCACCATCATATTTTGAATCCCCACACAGGTGATTCGCCACGGTATTGGTCTTCAGCGACAGTATTAGCGCCTAGCTGTGTTGTGGCGGATGCCTTAACCAAAGTGTTTTTCATGTTACCTCCCTCTCAGATTAATAGCGCAGCTAAACGCTGGGGTGTGGATGTGGTGATGCAGGATAAAGCTGGAAAGTGGAGGGCGACTGCAGGAGTGAATCTTCGTTCAAAAAT
>JAXISQ010000283.1:0-2385 GCA_034680505.1 Noviherbaspirillum sp. | reverse complement strand
GTGGTTTATTAAAAGAGTCGTGTGTTGATACCCCTCGTAAGGTCATGAATAACGATGAACATCATAGCCTAGCTTTTGCAGAGCCTCTTGGTTTCAAGCTTGATGTTCACTCCACACTTGTATCTTTGTTTTGTTATCCCTCTGCGCCTGTGCATGCGTTACTGGATACACTGCAGACTGGAACATCAGTGACTTGCTTGATTCCTGAAGGGGTGGCGGTGGATCAGTTAACAGCTTATTTTTCTGTTACGCCTAAAGCAGGGATGCAGTTGCAGCGTGGCGTTCTAACTTGTCACATCACGCCATTTTTAGAGCCCGATGATTTTGATCGTTTGTTATCTTTATGTGATGTGAATTTTGTGCGTGGAGAAGATTCATTTGTACGGGCGCAGTGGGCAGCAAAGCCATTGGTCTGGCAAGCGTATCCGCAAGAAGAGGCTGTGCATTTGGATAAATTGCAGTCTTTTTTGGATTGTTATTTGCATGATTGTGATGCACATGCTGCTCATATCATGCAGCAGTTCGCAAGGGCTTGGAATGCAGGACAAGGTCCTAGTTTGGATTGGCCTAGCTTGCAGTCACAGTTAAAAAATGTGGAATTACATGCGCTACAGTGGTGTAGCCAACTCTCATCTCAGACTGAATTGGCGCAAGGTTTAGTGCGCTTTGCCGCACAACGTAAGCAAACGCTTTCTTAGCAGACTAGCTACTGATAGCAGCAATAAGTCTAGCAATGGCGGTCGGGCAGGCAAAATCGGGTAAAATGCGGGGTCTCAAAATTAGCGCCTCTGATAAGTTTTTGTTAGAAGCATAGCGACTCCCGTCGCGCATTCAAGATTGTTATTTTTTCGAGTTGAATCCCTTATGAAAACCGCACAAGAAATCCGCGTTGGTAATGTAGTGATGGTCTCAGGTGAACCTATGGTTATCCTGAAAACGGAATACACAAAATCTGGCCGTAATGCTTCCGTCGTAAAAATGAAAATGAAAAATCTCTTAACCGAAGCAGGTCAAGAGACAGTTTATCGTTCAGATGATAAGTTCGACGTCATCATGTTGGATCGTAAAGAAGCAACCTATTCTTATTTTGCTGATCCTTTGTATGTATTCATGGATGCTGATTACAATCAGCATGAAGTCGAAGCAGAAAATTTAGGTGATGCTGTTAATTATTTGGAAGATGGCATGGCTTGTGAATTAGTGTTCTACAACGAAAAAGCGATTTCAGTTGAATTGCCAACTACCGTTGTGCGTGAAGTGGTATATACCGAGCCTGCAGTAAAAGGCGATACTTCTGGCAAGGTTATGAAACCTGCCAAGATCGCTACGGGTTTTGAAGTTGCTGTTCCTTTATTTGTGGGGCAGGGTGACAAGATTGAAATTGATACCCGTACCGGTGAATATAAGAGTCGTACCAAGTAATGCATGCAATGAAAAAAAACCGCGGATTTATCCGCGGTTTTTTTTCGTCGATTAAAAAATAAAATCCGTACGATTACGCTTCGCTAATCCTACCTACGGATAGGTCAACTAATTTCAACTTTGTTTTTCGTCGCTCTTCTTCATTGTCATAAAATTTTTGGAGAAAAATTTACAGACAAAATTCAATCGATTTGCACCGGCAGAACCTTGTACTACTGATTGAAATTTTAATTTCTTCAATGGCTGTTCTGGTTCTGCATGCACTGGTTGCCCAGCTGGTTCATGATCTTTGAAATACGTATTGCCGGTGTAGGCGATTTTATTTTTTACACAGTCTATGTAATTGATATAAGTGGTGGACTGATAGTCTGTATTGTCTGGTCCTTGTTGCGGTATGGACCAAGAGGTACGCAGAACAGCGCGCATGTAATCATCTTCACGCACGATGCTATTAATATCAACATACCAACTCGTAATTTTTTGCGGGTCTTCGGTGGTCGAGATGAGTTCCCATTTTGTGGTGTTTGCTGGCTGCGCAATGAGGGTAGTCAGCAAAATCGTGGTGGCGATAGCTTGCATCTGCATGATCTCGTTATTTATAGATAAAAGAGATATTACCGGAACTTGGTAGATTGCATCGCCAGTAGGTAAATCTGATGATGAGTAGCTGTCTTACATTAAAGCTTACGGGTATAACCTAATCGTTCTGACACGGCGACAGCGCAGGCTTCTACTTTTTGTGCAATCAATCCATTCCAATTTGCATCAAAGCTACCTGCGGGTCCTATCGCGGTGATGCCGAGTGCGATTGAGCCTGTGTGTTCAAACACAGGGGCGCAAATTGCATTAATGCCGGGTATGGGTTCACCTAATACTCTCGCTAATCCACGTTTACGAATGTCAGCGAGGATGATATCAAGCTTTACACCTTTTTTTACATGCATATCAAATCCTGCAGCTACG
>JAXISQ010000282.1:0-2416 GCA_034680505.1 Noviherbaspirillum sp. | reverse complement strand
TCATCATGAAAAACAGGAATATCCAAGCGCTCACGCAACTCTTTTTCAATACGGAAACAATGCGGAGCTGCAATATCTTCTAAATTAATACCGCCAAATGTTGGGGCAATATTAACAACCGTCTCAATAAAGGCTTCAACACTTGGCGCAGTGACTTCAATATCAAACACATCAATATCAGCAAACCGCTTAAATAAAACTGCCTTACCTTCCATTACTGGTTTGCTTGCCAATGCGCCCATATTTCCTAAGCCCAATACCGCAGTTCCATCGGTAATCACTGCTACCAAATTACCTTTATTGGTGTACTTATAAGCGTTCTCTGGGTCACGATTAATTTCACGAACAGGCTCAGCAACGCCAGGGGTATAAGCCAAAGACAAATCGGCTTGCGTAGCGCAAGGCTTAGAAGACTCAACCGATAGTTTTCCAGGTTTAGGAAACTGATGGTATTGCAACGCACGTGTTTTTAAATCGCTCATAAGGTTTTCTCTTTTTCAGAATACTAATATCGGTTATTCAAGCTCATTGTGATAATGATATTGATCGGTATGACACAAACCTAAACGCCACTCCAATGGGCGATCACCGTAGGTATAGGCAACACGTTCAATCTGGAGTACTGGCGCACCTATCGGCAAATCAAGTGCTTCAGCAGTTTCAACTTCAGCTGCGACCGCTTTAATCTCTTCATGCGCACCGATCATCCGAACGCCATACTCTTGCTCATACATTCTGTAGAGCGAACCTTTGTAATCATCAATCTGTTTTGCAGATAATCCTGAAAACTCAGAAGAAGGCACAACAATATGATCCAAAATCAAAGGGCGCCCTCCAATAACCAAAAGACGCTTAATTTCGATAACTGCAGCACCCGTTTTTAAATTGAGTTTCTTAGCTACTTTTGCGCTAGCTTTAGTACGAACACATGACAACAACTGATTTTGAGGAACGCCCTTTTGTCCATCTTCACCAGTCAAGCGTAAAAATCTTAGCTTCATCATTTCTTCATTGTGCGTCATCACATAAGTACCCTTACCTTGTCGACGCATCAAAATACTCTCTGAAACTAATTCATCTATCGCCTTGCGAACCGTTCCTTGACTTACTTGAAAACGAGACGCCAATTCCATTTCGCTTGGAATCATTTCGCCAGCCTTCCACTCTCCATCAATTAAACTTTGCGTAAGCATGCGCTTAATTTGCTCATAGAGTGGCTGATATAGAAGAACTTGAGATGTAGTTACAGTATTCATGTGACAAGTTTACTCTAGAAATTTAATTAAAGTCTATAGTTTTATGTCTTATATAAGATATATATTTTTATTGACATCGGATTTTGCCATAGCTAGAATCATCTCCACGTAATTGACCTTGTGTGAAATACATTAAATTAAACGCAACGATGTCAATCCTATATAGATAAACCGAATCGAGAACCGAATGAACGATTTATTTCGACCCCGCAGATCCATGCTTTATGTGCCAGGATGCAACACGCGCTACATTAATAAAGCGCGCTCACTGATTGTCGACTCCGTCATTCTCGATTTGGGAAATCCAATCCTAATTGAAGCAAAAGAAGAATCTCGTAAAAACGTTGTGGCTGCTATCAAAGAAGGTGGCTTTGGCTCTCGTGAAGTCGTTGTTCGTGTCAATGACATCGATTCACCTTGGGGCAGAGACGATATATACGCAGTTGCCAATATCGGGGCTGATGCGATTTTATTTCCCAACATTGAAAGTCGCGAGGATGTATTAACTGTACTGGATATATTGAAGGATGCAGGTAACACAACCATCCCTATCATGGTCATGATAGAGAGCCCTCTTGCTGTCTTACACGCCGAAGAAATTGCAAGCGCATCAGATCGTATTGCATGCATGGTGATGGCAACTTCTGATTTGCTATCACACTTACGTGGTCGTATTACTCTAGAGCGCTTACCGCTATTAACAAGTCTTTCAATGGTGCAACTTGCGGCACGCGCATACGGACGTTCGATTGTGGACGGCATCAACACTAACCTAAAGGATATGCAATCTTTCGAATATGCCTGCCGCATGGGACGCGATTTAGGCTGGGATGGAAAAACATTAGTTCATCCACTACAACTTGATTACTCGAATGATGCTTACACACCAAAACGTGCAGAAGTTGAGTTAGCTCAAGAAGTCATTACAGAGTTAGCTGCTGCAAACGCAGCAGGACGCGGCACAGTCGTCGTTGAAGGTCGACTCATTGAAAGACATCAAGTCGAAGCGGCGAAACGCCTGCTAAGACTGAGTGAAATGATTCAAAAATTGGAGGCAGAGAGTGCATAAAAGCAACGCTACAAATAAAAGTCCACGCGGCAATTTTTTCGAAGACTTTAAAATTGGGCAGGTGTTTCAGCACGCAACGCCACGCACAGTG
>JAXISQ010000281.1:0-2444 GCA_034680505.1 Noviherbaspirillum sp. | reverse complement strand
TAGTGCGTGAGATTGCTGCCGAATGTGGTCGTGTGGTTGCTGTGATGGCGGACTTACAAGGTCCTAAGATACGTATAGGTAAATTTGCAGAAGGCAAAATTGAACTGCAAAAAGGTGATCACTTTATTCTTGATGCTGCTTGCGAATTAGGTAATCAAGACATTGTTGGCTTGGATTACAAAGAGTTACCTGCAGATTTAAAGCCTAATGATGTCTTACTGTTGAATGATGGCTTGATCGTGTTAGTGGTTGATCGTATCGTTAGTTCGCAAATTTTTACAACTGTAAAAATTGGTGGCGAACTCTCCAATAACAAAGGCATTAATCGTCAAGGCGGTGGACTGTCAGCGCCTGCACTGACTTCCAAAGACATGGAAGACATTAAAACTGCTTTAGTGTTTGAAGCGGATTACATTGCCGTGTCATTTCCGAAAAGCCCCACCGATATGATCATGGCCAGACAACTGGCAGTGATAGCAGGTGAAGCAACCGGACATAAGCCGCAAATGATTGCCAAGATAGAGCGTGCTGAAGCTATTCCACTATTGCAGGAAATCTTAGATGCTTCCGATGGCATTATGGTGGCGCGTGGTGATTTAGCAGTAGAAGTAGGGAATGCTGCTGTACCTGGTTTGCAAAAGCGCATGATACGCATGGCACGTGCTTCTGATAAGTTAGTTATCACTGCAACGCAGATGATGGAGTCGATGATACAAAATGCCGTGCCTACGCGTGCTGAAGTATCTGACGTAGCAAATGCAGTCTTAGATGGTACTGACGCTGTGATGACTTCTGCTGAAACAGCAGCAGGTAAGTATCCGTTTGAAACTGTTGAAATGATGAATGCGATTTGTATCGAAGCGGAGAAATCAGAAGTCTCCACACTAGATACTGATTTTATGAATGTGACTTTCGATCGTATAGATCAATCAATTGCATATGGTGCTTTATTCACTGCGCATCATTTGCGCGTGAAAGCCATCATTGCTTTAACGGAGTCGGGTTCTACTGCATTGTGGATGAGCCGACATAACATCGATATTCCTATTTATGCGCTCACACCAAGCCGCGCCACTTTACGCAAGGCTGTTTTATACAGAAATGTGCATGCATTAGAACTCACACCTTCTGCTGATCGTGAGGCTACATTTAAATCCGTTGAAGCCTTATTGAAGGCAAAAAAATTAGTAGAAAAAGGCGACCGTATAGTTTTAACCTGGGGTGAGCCTATGGGGCAAACAGGTGGCACTAACGCTTTGAAAATCGCAACGATAGCTTAACTTTATTTAAAATAATTAGTCTGGAGAATTTGCATCATGCCTCTCGTATCACTTCGTCAATTACTCGATCATGCCGCTGAAAATCAATACGGCTTGCCAGCTTTTAATGTCAACAATCTTGAGCAAGTGTCGGCCATCATGGCAGCGGCAGATGAAGTGGGTGCGCCAGTTATTATGCAAGCATCAGCCGGCGCGAGAAAATATGCAGGCGAAGCATTTTTACGGCATTTGATTTCTGCTGCGGTAGAAAGCTATCCGCATATTCCTGTCGTTATGCATCAAGATCATGGTCAATCACCTGCAGTGTGTATGGCAGCGATACGTTCAGGATTTTCATCTGTCATGATGGATGGATCTTTAATGGATGATGGTAAATCTGTCGCAAGTTATGAATACAACGTAGAAGTGTCGCGTCGCGTGGTGGAGTTTTCGCATGCGATTGGTGTGACTGTCGAGGCAGAGTTAGGTGTGCTTGGTTCTTTAGAAACCATGAAGGGTGATAAAGAAGATGGTCACGGCGCAGAAGGCACAATGACACGCGAGCAGTTATTAACCGATGTAGCGCAAGCAGCAGATTTTGTACGTCAAACACAATGTGATGCATTAGCGATTGCAATTGGTACTAGTCATGGCGCGTATAAATTTTCACGCAAACCTACTGGTGACATTTTAGCGATAGACCGCATCAAAGAAATTCATGCACGTATTCCCAACACACATTTGGTGATGCATGGTTCTTCTAGTGTGCCGCAAGAATTGCTCGCTGAGATACGTGAATTCGGTGGCGACATGAAAGAAACCTATGGCGTGCCTGTAGAAGAAATTCAAGAAGGTATTAAGCATGGTGTACGTAAGATAAATATTGATACAGATATTCGTCTTGCGATGACGGGCGCAGTGCGTCGCTACTTGTTTGAAAATCCATCAAAGTTTGATCCACGTGATTATTTAAAACCTGCACGTGAAGCTGCTATGCAAATTTGTAAAGCACGCTTTATTTCTTTTGGTTGCGAAGGGCAAGCAGGAAAGATCAAACCTTTAAGCCTAGAAAAAATGGCGGAGAAATATAAAAAAGGTGAACTTGCGCAAATCGTGCAGTAATCTTTTTTTTAAATCCATCCCAATTTTTACAAGCTGCCATTTCACTGTAAGCGACTTGCCTGT
>JAXISQ010000280.1:0-2466 GCA_034680505.1 Noviherbaspirillum sp. | reverse complement strand
TTTCAGTTGATATACAACTTCATAGCGTAAAGGCGGTATTTCACGATTTTCTTTGGGAGAGAGTCCTTTAAGAATCGCATTACGTGCATGAACGATAAAAGTTTTAGATCCAGCAGCAGCCACTGTTCCTACAAAATCTCTTACAAAGTCATAGGATGTAATCGCATCTATACCTATACGATGTTTGACGGTGACATCAATACTCACTGCATCGCACATCGCCTTCACGCAATCAGCAACGAGCTTAGGTTCAGCCATAAGACAAGCACCAAACGCACCTTTTTGTACGCGCTCAGAAGGACAGCCACAATTGAGATTAATTTCGTCATAGCCCCATTGCTCGCCTAGTTTTGCGCTCGCAGCTAGATCAGCTGGATCACTACCACCTAACTGTAAGGCGAGTGGATGTTCTGCATCGCTATAATCAAGATGGCGCGGGACATCACCAAATAGCAAAGCTCCGGTTGTAACCATTTCGGTATACAACCACGTATGCCGTGTAATTTGGCGATGAAATAATCGGCAATGCCTATCTGTCCAGTCCATCATGGGGGCAACGGACAAGCGGCGAGAAGGTCGTGATGGAGTAGGTGCGCTCACAGCTAGGGCAAAGTATGTGGATAGCCGTATTGTACCGGCTGCAAGATGGTTCGCCATTTTGCAGTAAAGTGTGAAATATTGTCTTAATCAACGATGACCATGACTTTAAATACCGATTACTTTTGGATGCCTTTTACAGCCAATCGCCAATTTAAGGCGCAGCCTAGACTGGTTGAACAAGCAAAGGGCATGTATTACACCAGTAGCGATGGACGTCAAATCTTGGATGGCACCGCAGGCTTATGGTGTGTCAATGCAGGACATGCTCATCCCGTAATTACTGAAGCTATCTCTCAACAAGCTGCAACCTTAGATTTTGCACCGCCGTTTCAAATGAGTCATCCGCTTGCATTTCAAGCTGCAGAAGATCTTGCAGCCATCGCGCCGGATGGATTAAATCGCGTATTTTTTTGCAATAGTGGTTCTGAAGCAGTAGATACCGCTCTCAAAATGGTACTGGCCTATCATAGGCTGCGTGGTGACACCTTGCGCACACGATTAATCGGACGTGAACGTGGTTATCATGGCGTAGGCTTCGGCGGTATTGCAGTTGGTGGGATTGCAGGTAATCGTAAACACTTCGGACCTACATTGGCTGGAGTGGATCACTTACGTCATCCACTCGACATTTCTAAAAATGCTTATTCACGTGGACTACCTGAACATGGTGCTGCACTTGCTGATGAATTTGAACAGCGATTACTTGCATTACATGATCCTGCTACTGTCGCAGCACTCATAGTCGAACCCGTACAAGGCTCAGCAGGAGTCATTCTCCCACCCAAAGGTTATCTAGAAAAATTACGTGCCATCTGTGATAAACACGGCATTGTATTGATCTTTGATGAAGTCATTACAGGATTTGGTCGATTAGGTTCAGCTTTCGCAGCAGATTATTTTTCTATTAAGCCAGATATTATTTGTTGCGCTAAAGGTTTAACCAATGCCAGTGTTCCTATGGGTGCAGTGATTGCTAAACAAGAGATTTACGACACCTTTATGCAAGCTGCACCGGCTGACACAATAGAGTTTTATCATGGCTACACTTACAGTGCGCATCCTTTAGCTTGTGCAGCAGCGATAGCATCATTATCAGTTTATGAAGACGAAAAATTGTTTGAACGTGCTGCAAAGTTAGCCCCTCATTTTGAAGCAGCTGCACATAAGCTACGCGGGTTACCGCATGTGAAAGACATACGCAATCTTGGTTTGATCTGTGGCATTGAATTAGAATCGCGACCTGGCAAACCGACAGCCCGTGCGTATGAAGTATTTACCAAATGTTTTTGGCAGAAAAATATTTTAGTTCGCACGACTGGTGACATCATTGCGTTATCTCCACCACTCATCATCAATGAAGAACAAATTGATGTGCTATTTAATGCAATCGCAGAGGTTTTGATAACCATAGATTGATCGTGTTCACTTACCACTTACCTCGTAGGGACGATTAGCGTAGCGTAATCGTCTGATGTGTTTTTTTACTCGTACGAATACGCTGCGCTATTCGTACCTACATTCACTTACTAGTTACCTCGTAGGGACGATTAGCGTAGCGTAATCGTCCGCATCATTAATCTTTCGAAAAATAAAAAACGCCTGAGTAAACTCAGGCGTTTTTACTAATACTTGAAACTATTACGCAGCTTCGCGTGATGCTTTTTTACGTTCATGCTCTTTCAAATAACGCTTACGTAAACGTATGCTCTTCGGCGTGATCTCTACCAATTCATCATCTTCAATAAATTCAACTGCATATTCCAATGACATTTGAATTGGTGGTACTAAACGCACTGCTTCATCGGTTCCTGAGGAACGAACGTTGGTGAGCTGTTTACCTTTAATTGGATTCACAACCAAATCATT
>JAXISQ010000279.1:0-2471 GCA_034680505.1 Noviherbaspirillum sp. | reverse complement strand
GCAGCAGCTGCTCCAGCTGATGCTGCGCCAGCTGCTGAGGCTGCTGCTCCTGCTGAAGCTGCTCCCGCTGCAGAAGCTAAGTAATTAGCTAGAGTTTAATACTCTTTAAAAAGCCGACATTCGTGTCGGCTTTTTTATTGTCTATTTTCTGCTTGAACTTAATTTATATAATCTGGCGCCAATCAAACCCAGTCTTTTGTTGAGCAATACCTATCCACTCTGTTTCACAATTCAGTGATGCACTCAATGCTTGTTTTGCAAGTTCAGGCGAATTGTTTTTTTCGCTTAGATGCGCCGCAATTAAATGCTGCAGATGACTGTTATCTAATTTTTTCAGAATGTTTGCTGCGGTTGAGTTATCTAAATGCCCAAGCCTTCCGCTCACACGTTGTTTTAGTGACCAGGGATAAGGACCTTGCATAAGGAGATCTAAATCATGGTTACATTCAAGTACTAGTGCATTACAAGCACTGAGCATGTGCTCAATGTGCGGTGTTGAGCAGCCAGTATCAGTGAGTACACCAAGTTTCTTTGCGCCGTCTGAGAATACATATTGCACTGGCTCTCTAGCATCGTGTGGTACCGGAAATGGAGTGATTTCTAATTCCCCTATGCTGAAGCTGTCATGACTATCAATGATATGTGCTTTAAAAGTGGGGCTTGCTTGGTGATGTTTAGGCAGTAGTCGCTCAATCATTTTGTGCGTCCCATGAGTGAGCCAGACAGGGATATTATATTTATTAGCTAATTTATAGGCGCCGCTGGCATGGTCTTCATGTTCGTGCGTAATTAGAATGCCCGAGAGTTCTTCAGGCTTAAGCTTGAGTCTTTCAAGGCGTGATAAGGTGTCTCGTAAACCGAAGCCGCAATCAAGTAATAGCCTAGTTGTATTTTTTTCTACAACCAGGCCATTGCCATCACTTCCGCTCCCTATTGAGGCAAACCTCATTTTAATTGGGTTAGTGTTATCTTAATTGTTCGTAAAGTAAATTGATGATGCGGTTGGCTGTGCTTGATTTATTCAAGTTACCTTCTTTATCTACAATTGAAATTTTAGAGCCTTGATCGCCGCTTTCTTCAACTTTAACGCGATATTGTTTTGAAGGGTCACTCACGCTCTTTTCTGGAGCTTTCCAGAACTGCAGTTTGTCAGAAAGTGACGTTACCGATTTATTGTTGTCTTCAACAACCTCTGGTTTCTTCTCTGGCTTATCGTCTTCCCAGAATTTGAGGCTATCCATTACGCCTTTTTTCTTCTGCGGTGCAATATCTACTTCAATATCAGTATATCTCACGAAATATACGCCATTTGCACGATTCTTATCTTCAACTACGAAGCCAACGCGATCCAGTGCTAGCCCCACTCGGCGCCAAGCGCGATCAAACTCATCGTTGACTGATAAATTAAGAATGCCATCGCCGGCCTGAGATAGTTTTGCTCTTGTAGCTGCATTGCCAGCAGCCATAATATTTTTGGAGCTTTTTTCCTCGATACCGAGGCGCACCATCAAGCGACGAAGTAATTCAGCATCTAGATCTTCTGCATCTGCACGTACCTCTTCATCTTTAGTACGTTTATTGTTTTTTGGCGCGTAGCCTTGATCAATTTCACCAAGGGTAGTACGGACTTTGATTTTTCCATCATCTGGGGTCTCAGTGACCGACCGATGGCTCATGAAAATTTCTGTCTCGCCTTCTGATGAGCCGCGATCAATACGGGTACGAAATTTTTGACGATTTTGTAGTGTATTAAGTTTGTCTAGCCATCCCTGGAATTTATCCAAGTAGTTACCCTTGTCGTCTTTGGTCAAACTGCTTGGATCAACCCATTCAGTTTCCATGACGCCGGTATCTGTATTTTCAACACGAACTGCAAAACCTAGTTCAGACCAGAATTCACGAATCACCGGCCAAACTTTTTCTGGGGGCGCTTGAACCACTAACCAACGTTGAGAACCCGCGCGTTCTAGTTTTACATTGTCCGGTGTTGGTAATATTTTTTCTTTTTCAGCAGGCGTTTCGCCTTGTTGGCTGTAAGAAGAGTAGGTTGTTGAGCCAGGTACGGTATAAGTGTCGTTTGCTGAGATGGACGTTAAATCTGGTGGAACTTCAAGTGGGCGTGAGCGACCTGCACTTTTGTAATCAGGTGTTGTATCAAGAAACGGAATAGATTCGCAACCCGTCATGGTTAGCGATACTAAGCCCGCTAAAATAATAGGTTTGATGATGTTTTGATTCATGCAGTTTCTCTTAATCTTAGGAGTTTTTAGTAGAAATATGGGCATTTTTCATTGCACTTAGTAATGTGCTGTGGTGCGCTTGTGAAAGCGTTACGAGAGGTAAGCGAATGCCGGTGTCGATTAGCCCCATTTGATTTAGCACCCATTTCACAGGGATTGGATTGGCTTCAACAAAAAGTTTTTGATGAAGCGCAAACAATTGGGCGTTAATCGCACAAGCCTCTTTTACAT
>JAXISQ010000278.1:0-2483 GCA_034680505.1 Noviherbaspirillum sp. | reverse complement strand
GGCAGGTCATAATCGCATATTCGACTCAGTTATGATCCAACTTTAAGGATGGAATTCCCCCTTCCAAAAAGGCAAATTGTCAGGCTAGTTTTGCTGTCACAGAATAGCGCTCTTCAGTTATTTCACCCACCTGAATTCATTCACTCCATGTCATCTTTAACTTCTGCCGCATTCGATAGCGATTTTCTTAAAACATGGATAGGACGCACACAGTCTGCACATGATGTTATTAGCGTGGGATCAGCACAGGCACTCGCAGCGACTTTAGATCAAACATCTCAATTTGTGTCAGGTGATGCATTACCGCCTTTATGGCATTGGATTTATTTCTGGGCTGTGAGTCCACTATCTGAATGTGGTGAGGATGGCCATCCACAACGCGGTGGTTTTTTACCTCCTGTGCCATTACCCCGTCGTATGTGGGCAGGCGGTCGATTACGATTTGATCATGTAATTACATTAGATTCAACGGCAACGCGTGAATCGCGTATTGAAGATGTAAACATTAAATCAGGAAAATCAGGTCAACTGGCTTTTGTAACGGTCTCGCATCAAATTTCTTCTGCAGGTCAGCCTGCCATTTATGAAGAGCATGACATTGTGTATCGCGATAATCCGCAACCTAATGCACCTGTAACTCAGCCTAAACTTGCTCCAACTAATGCTATATGGTCACGCACGATTACACCCGACCCTGTGCTTTTATTTCGTTATTCAGCGCTGACTTTTAATGGACATCGTATTCATTATGATCGCAGCTATGTGACGGATGTAGAAGGATACCCAGGGCTGATTGTGCATGGACCATTGATTGCTACCTTGTTGATAGAACTAGTGCGCTCTCATTGCCCAAATCGACTGATACAGTCTTTTGAATTTCGTGCTGTGTCACCAATTTTTGATACGACAAGCTTTAGTGTGCATGCGCGTCCTGATGATGATGGGTTAACTCTACAATGTTGGGCGGCCAATCATCAAGGCGAACTTGCTATGCAAGCAGTGGCAGTTTTGCGTCCAGAATAATTAGTTGAATTGGAAAGTCTTATGCGTCCTTTAGATGGAATCACAGTCGTCACCTTAGAACATGCGATTGCTGCGCCTTTTTGTACACGCCAGCTGGCGGATCTTGGAGCGCGTGTCATTAAAATTGAAAGACCAGAGAGTGGCGACTTTGCGCGTGCTTACGATACGCGTGTTAAAGGTATGGCTTCACATTTTGTCTGGACCAATCGTTCTAAAGAAAGTCTGACCTTAGATGTGAAACATGCAGAGTCAAAAAAGATACTCGATAAACTATTAGCAAATGCCGATGTGCTAGTGCAAAATTTAGCTCCCGGTGCTGCAGCGCGTTTAGGTTTATCGTATGAAGCCTTGCATGAACTTTATCCGCGTTTAATCGTGTGTGATATTTCAGGTTATGGTGCAGATGGTCCTTATCGCGATAAGAAAGCCTATGACTTACTCATACAAAGTGAATCAGGATTTTTATCAGTAACAGGCACTGCAGAAGAACCTTCTAAGGCGGGAGCTTCGGTTGCTGATATTGCAGCTGGTATGTATGCCTACACCAACATACTCGCAGCATTAATCCAAAGAGGTAAGACGGGCAAAGGCTGTCGTATCGATATCTCTATGTTGGAGAGTATGCTCGAGTGGATGAATTTCCCTATGTACTATGCCTTTGATGGTGCATCACCACCGGTCAGAGCAGGTGCTTCACACGCAACGATTTATCCTTATGGTCCATTTCCCGCAGGTGACGGTAAAACTGTGATGTTGGGTTTGCAGAATGAAAGAGAGTGGGTGATCTTCTGTGAACAAGTTTTAATGATGCCTGAGTTAGCGACAGATCCACTATTTTTATCGACTGCTGCACGATCTGCTGCACGTAAAGAACTGTATGCCATTATCGTAGAAGCATTTTCAAGCATGACGGCTGAAGAAGTTATTGCACGTCTAGAAAAAGCACAAATAGCAAATGCACGTTTAAATGAAATGCGTGACATTTGGGAACATGCACAATTAAAAGCGCGTGCACGTTGGACTGAAGTGGCTTCACCAGTTGGCGCTTTACCTGCTTTGCTTCCCCCTGGTGTTCCGAATACATGGACCGCACGTATGGATGCGATTCCAGAACTAGGTCAACATACGCAAAGTATTTTGTCTGAACTTGGCTATGATGCTGAGAGAATTACTCAACTCAAATCTGAAAAGGCTATTTAAATGCAAGAGGCTGTAGCAGTTTCTTATTTATTCGTTCCAGGAAATCGCCCTGAGCGCTTTGATAAAGCGTTTGCAGCAGGTGCTGATGTCGTCATCATCGATCTTGAAGATGCAGTGCCACCAGCAGAAAAAGACGCTGCGCGTGCTGCGGTTGTTGCGTGGTGTGATGCATCTAAGCCTATCGCTTTGCGTATTAACAGTGCAGATTCGCTGTGGTTTGCAGATGATTTAGAGCTTTGTAGTCATGCCGGTGTGACAGC
>JAXISQ010000277.1:0-2516 GCA_034680505.1 Noviherbaspirillum sp. | reverse complement strand
GTTGGCAGGTCCTGTGCCTACACCTGCAGTCGCTTATCTCACGCGTGCATTACGTTTATCTGCCGGTGTGGTGATATCAGCATCGCATAATCTTTTTCAAGATAATGGTATTAAGTTTTTTTCAGCATCCGGCAACAAACTACCCGATGCTGTTGAGTTGGCGATAGAAGCGCAACTTGCGCAACCCATGTCTTGTGTGTCATCAGAAAAACTAGGTAAAGCAAAACGTCTCGATGATGCACGAGGGCGTTATATAGAATTTTGTAAGAGCACGTTTCCTAATGAATTAGATTTACGTGGACTAAAAATTGTAGTTGACTGCGCACATGGTGCGGCTTATCACATTGCGCCTGATGTGTTTCATGAATTAGGTGCTGAGGTAATTGCGATTGGCAATCAACCAAATGGTCTGAACATTAATGATAAACATGGTGCGACTGAACCTGCTGCATTGTCTGCTGCAGTTAAAGAACATCGTGCAGATATTGGTATTGCATTAGATGGCGATGCTGACCGTTTGCTGATGGTTGATGCGAGTGGACGTATCTATAACGGCGATGAATTGCTGTATGTGATGGTGAAAGATCGTCATGCGAATGGTGGTGTGGATGGTGCAGTCGGCACGCTGATGACGAACATGGCTGTTGAAAGTGCATTTAAAAAAATGGGTGTGGGATTTGCGCGCGCTAAAGTGGGCGATCGCTATGTGTTGGAAGTGTTGCAAGAACGTGGTTGGCACATAGGCGGAGAAGGCTCAGGGCATTTGCTGTTCCTTGATAAACATACGACTGGCGATGGCATTGTTTCAGCCTTGCAGGTGTTATCTGCTTTGCAGCGTAGTCAACAAACGCTAGCAGAAAGTACCGCAGATATGAGCCTGTGGCCGCAGACTTTGATTAATGTAAAAGTACAAGCGGGTTTCGATTGGCAAAAAAATACCAAACTCATGCAAGCAAAAGAACAAGCAGAGAAAAAATTGGCTAATGATGGACGGGTATTGATACGCGCTTCTGGCACCGAGCCCTTGATTCGAGTCATGGTTGAAGCCCGCGATGCAGAATTAGCGCGAAGTTTGGCAGAAGAGATCGCCGCGCAGGTATAAGCGTAAGCCGCAGCGCAACAAAATGCATGACGAGCGTGATCTTTAGAGTATAATTTCATCTTTCGGAGTGTGGCGCAGCCCGGTAGCGCACCTGGTTTGGGACCAGGGGGTCCAAGGTTCGAATCCTTGTACTCCGACCAGAAAAAAGAGCGGGCTGTCATTGACAGCCCGTTTTTCATTTAGCAAGACATCTTCGTTTCATTCACTTCACGTACTGCCCATAGCTCAGCTGGATAGAGCAACGGCCTTCTAAGCCGTAGGTCACAGGTTCGACTCCTGTTGGGCCGGCCAGTTTTTAATTTGATAGAGCTTGTTGGAATTCTTCTGGTGAGATTGCTGCTTGCCGCAGTATTCCATTTACAGTTCCGACTTTCACTTCTTTATGGTTGGGAACCACACAGCCTTTTTCGTCTCTTTTCATCAAGATATGACTCCCTGATTGTCTCGCGACATGAAAGCCTAATTTTTCTAATGCTCGAACAATCTCTTTACCTGAAAGGCCAGGAAATTTAGGCATGAGCTAAATCAAAAGTAGTGACTAAGGGCTGAGCGGTGAAAGTCATTGGAAACTCTTCTAAATAAAGTGAAGTTGCTTCCTTAAGGTTGGCAATTGCCTCATCAACAGTTTCACCTTGACTAGTAGTGCCTGTTTCTGGATTTAAGGCAACGTATCCACCTTCTTCCGCAGGGCTGAGTATGGCGGTAAATAACATCAGATACTCCTTGAAAAGCATATTTTCAGATTATGCTATCTATCGTAAATTTCGGCAAACCGTGATTAGCGCCATTTCTTTTGTCGGTTAAAGTGAGTGCTAAATAAGCAACGCTAACCAAGGTGTATTTGAGGACAGTATGGAAACAGTATCTCTCAAATTATCAGACAAACACAAAGAGAAAATGACCAATGCAGCGAAGGCCTTGGGGATGAGTCCTGACGCTTTTATGATCGAAGCGATTAAGCAAGCAATACATAATACGGAGCTTCGTCTAGCATTCTTAGCGCAAGGGTATGAGACAAGGGCGCAGGCCATAAAGACTGGTAAGGCTTATGATACGCCTGAAGTTCATCAGCATATGCGTGATCGAATTCATAGAATCAAATAAAACTCGCTTAAGATTAAATCTCGGCAAAGATAGCCTGTGAGCAGCAAAAAAAATTAATACTCACAATCAGACATCAGAGAGAAACTGGAATAAGTTTTGATCTAGAAAATTCATAAATCTAATTTTATAGAATCAGTTGAAGGGCTCAACTCATTTTGAGCAGGCCAGTTTACATACCAATATGGTATGTCGCTATCGCAGTCGTTGATGACTCCGATTGACTAGGCTCTTGTCTATAAATACCCAGTAAACCAACACGCTGATTTTCAGCGACATCGTAATAGGCACCCGCAATCGCTGATCTTCTAGT
>JAXISQ010000276.1:0-2549 GCA_034680505.1 Noviherbaspirillum sp. | reverse complement strand
TATGTTTGCTGGTGAAGGCGATGCATTTAGAACCAATCGTCGCTTTAAATTAGTTTCTGAAGGCATGCCTGCAAAACGGTTATCAACTGCTTTTGATTCAGTGACTTTATATGGCGCAGATCCTGCACGTCGTCCCGACATCTACGGCAAAGTCGGTAACTCTGGTGTATCCATCGCCACCTTAGATGACATGAAAGTGCTATACGACGGTTTTGATTTATGCTCTCCATCGACTTCTGTTTCCATGACGATTAATGGCCCCGCACCTAGTATCTTGGCTATGTTTATGAATACGGCGATTGATCAGCAAATACAAAAATTTGAAACTGAAAAAAATCGTAAAGCCACAACAGAAGAAGTAGCAGACATCCGCGCTTGGGTTTTACAAAACGTACGTGGCACAGTGCAAGCTGACATCTTGAAAGAAGATCAGGGACAAAACACCTGCATTTTTTCAACTGAATTTTCTTTAAAAGTCATGGGTGATATTCAACAATATTTTGTTGATCACAAAGTCCGTAATTTTTATTCAGTTTCCATCTCCGGTTATCACATTGCTGAAGCAGGTGCGAATCCAATTTCGCAATTGGCATTTACCCTCTCGAATGGCTTTACCTTTGTGGAAGCTTATCTTGCACGTGGCATGCACATTGATGACTTTGCACCAAATCTCTCATTCTTCTTCTCCAACGGCATGGATCCGGAATACACCGTATTAGGTCGTGTTGCACGTCGCATCTGGTCCGTAGCGATGCGCGAGAAATATAGCGCCAATGATCGTTCACAAAAACTGAAATACCACATACAAACCTCAGGTCGTTCACTACATGCACAAGAAGTTGATTTCAATGACATACGCACCACATTGCAAGCATTGATTGCGATTTATGATAATTGCAATTCTTTGCATACCAACGCTTACGACGAAGCCATCACCACACCAACGGATGAATCAGTACGTCGTGCTTTAGCCATTCAATTGATCATTAATCGTGAATGGGGTCTGGCAAAAAATGAAAACCCAAGCCAAGGTTCTTTTGTGATTGAAGAACTAACTGACTTAGTAGAAGAAGCCGTTATGCAAGAATTTGAACGCATTGCAGAACGTGGTGGTGTACTAGGCGCGATGGAAACTGGTTATCAGCGCAGCAAGATTCAAGAAGAATCGATGTTGTATGAACATAAAAAACATGATGGCAGTTTACCCATCATCGGTGTAAATACTTTCCGCAATCCTAAGGGCGACACCATTCCTCAGCAATTAGAATTAGCGCGCTCTACCGATGATGAAAAACAATCGCAACTAAAACGCTTAGAAGATTTCCATGCACTGCATAGCAATCAATCCGGCCCTGCTCTAGCGGCATTACAACAAGCTGTGATTGATGATGACAATGTCTTTGCAAAATTAATGGATGCTGTACGTGTTTGCTCTTTAGGACAAATCACCGATGCCTTGTTTGAAGTTGGTGGCCAGTATCGACGCAGTATGTAATTCATTCTCGCTGCTGCTTTGTTTACGACATAAGTAAACTTGTACAGCGAGACACCTTGGAATGTTCAACACCTGAAAGGTGGCATCACAGATGTTGGCTGGAGTCTTGAGTGCTGGTTGTGCTTTTTTTATGTGGGGCGTGTTTCCACTTTATTTAAAAACTCTTAAAGCAATCCCACCGCTAGAAATTTTATCGCATCGGGTTTTTTGGTCTTTCGTCATGCTCGCATTGATACTCACCGTGCGTCATCAATGGGGCTGGATTACCAACATCAAAAAAAATCCCCGTATTACAGCAGCGTTTATTGCAAGCGCAAGCATGCTGGCAATTAACTGGGTAGTCTATATCTGGTCTATCAATCACGATCGCATCGTTGATGCATCACTCGGCTATTTCATCGCCCCACTGTTTAATGTTTTATTCGGCGTCATGTTGGGCGAACGTTTACGACTCTGGCAGTGGATTTCCGTAGGCTTAGCAGCCACAGGTGTCGCTTGGTTAACAATCAGTGCAGGTCAATTACCTTGGATAGGTTTAACACTCGCTTTTACCTTTGGACTGTATGGCTTGTTGCGTAAAACAGCGTCCTTAGGTGCATTAGAAGGCCTCACACTAGAAACCTTAGTCATGTTGCCACTCTCTGCATTATTTTTACTTTTACCAGAGAGTGGTTCTTCCCATGCTTTTGTCAATGCAGGAATCAACACTAGCTTGCTACTCATCGCAGCAGGACCAGTCACCGCGATACCACTTTTATTATTTGCTTATGGCGCCCGACGGATACCACTTTCACTCGTAGGCATACTGCAATACATAGGCCCCACCATACAACTCTTACTAGGCATTCACTTATATAACGAAGCCTTTAGCTCAACTAAACTCATTGGTTATGGACTCATCTGGTGTGCACTAGGATTGTATTCAATAGAAAGTCTGTGGCAGGCATGGCGACACTCACCACGCTGATTGATTGACTGTGACTAAAATGTAAACGCGTAATCAAGACAGACTTGAATACGCGTTTTATCTTGATGGCTTTAAAACTTGTTACTC
>JAXISQ010000275.1:0-2576 GCA_034680505.1 Noviherbaspirillum sp. | reverse complement strand
GGATCCATAGGGCAGGTATAGACTGCTTGTAAGTCCGCTGCAGTAGGTGTTTTTTTAACAGGTGTTAAATAACGGAGTGGATCCGCTTTAAATTTTGTGACGCAACCCGTGCTACAAAAATAATAAGTCTTCTCTTCATGTGTGGCTGACTTCTCAGGATTGGCTGCCGCCTTCATACCGCAAACTGGATCAGTATAAGGTTTGCTATCGGTTTTGCTATCGACGGCTTTGTGCTCATGCGTATGAGGTGTAGTCTGATGCGATGATGAAGTTGCAGTAGCTTTAGATGGTGGGCGACGTAATTCGGTGGATTTCATGATGCACTCTGATCAAGGATTTGCGCTTAAATTGCTAAGCAAATGTGAGTAAAGTGACATGATAGCCTTAAATCTACAGGCATCAGTTATAAGTACATGTTGCGCTATTATTTAACGCCAAGTTTTACCTTCAGCGATTTCTATCAGAGTGCATGCTTAGTTTAGTTAAGCCAGACTACGTCATTATCTAAAGCATAAAGTTGGCAATTTTTCTTACTGCGTTTTTCGCAGGATGATAAAGCACGTGCAGCAGGATCATCGCCTTCTTCCGCCCAACTCCAAGCACCGTTGAGAGAAATGGCGAATGCGCGTGGCAGAGACTTTGTTAAAAATTCTTGGTAAGCAGAGCGACCGGCTTGGGACACATAGGGCACAGCTGCGATATTTTCAATCACAGCGTAATGATTTTTATTAAGATGCGAACTAGTCGCTAATGTCACAGTTTCCTTAGTTGACATACCGATACGTTCTAAAAATGCCGCAGTCTGTGGCCACCAAATAGGAATGCTTTGTGCACTACTAATCATGCTATGGGCATCGGATTTAAAATCGCCAAAGCTCACGAGTTGAGCATGTCCTCCCGATGTTGAATAAGACTGTATGAGTTCAGATACTAAGATTGGATCGAAATAACTATCATTGGCGCCATAAAACCATAAGCTTGGTAAATTCGTTTTTTTGCCGTAATCAGAAAATGCAGCGCGTAATTCAGCACGCCAGTTGCAAGAGCTATCATCAATTCGCAAGCCACCTGCAAAATTTAATAATCCACGCACACCCTCAATATGGCGTGTGCCAAAAGCGAGAGTAGCGAGTCCACCATAAGATTGACCTGCAATGACGATATGATCTGCATCGACCCAGCTTTGTTTTTTTAAAGCGATTAACACTGCTTGTATGTCATCTGCTTGTGCCTGACCAGCTAATTTAAGATCACATCCAAAATTTTTATGCTTGCCACTAGATTGTGAAAATCCTCTACGCATAGGAATGACAACTGCATAGCCACGTTTTACGAATTCACGACTCAATGCTAAAAAACGATCACGAGATTGGTGGCGCGGATTACCTCGTTCTTTGCCATGATTCATGAGTAGAACAGGAAAAGGCCCCTCACCAGGAGGAATGAAAAACGTCGTTTCAAGTTCAAATTGATGTTCTGCTTCAGTCACAGCCAACATCATAATTTTTTCATGCAGTACAGGATCCAGACTGCTGGCAAAAGCATGGTTGAAATAACAAGACAACATCATCCAATTTAGGATGAAGAAAAAAGTGTGCTTAATGGATAGGTGTTTCACGTCAAATCTATGTCAAGACGGAAACAAACATTCTAGAAGTTGAGTTTGTTTAAAGCTAGTGAACTAATGCAAAGTAAGGAAGGAGAATGCGCGAATTAAGCATTTCATAAGAAATGCAAATGGTCGCAGTTGTGAAGAAAAATTGAGGATGGGATGACGAACTGGCAAGATCAAGCATGGTGCCTGATCTTGCAACTTCATTTTTGCAGCAAATACTTAGCCTTTTGCTTGAAGACGATTTGCCTTCATACGTGTAGCTAAGAGCTTACCTTTACGAGCACGTGTACCGTTATGGTATGAAAGATCAGGGCCAACTAATTCCACTTCTTGCGGTTTACCTGCGCGACTGCTTAAGCCTGAAACAAGTACACCCGATTTTCTATTGATAGGTTCAGCCGCAAGTAGTTTTTCATTTTTATCTAAATCCATCAAAATCACACCACGACCACCACTGGCTTGTGTTTTGATTTCATCCATACCAAATACGAGCGCACGGCCATTTTCAGATAAGCAGACTAATGTATTCGCATTTTTTGCAATCACACGTGGCATCAGTGGTTCATGTTCTGCATCCATACTCATGAAAGATTTGCCACCTTTTTGACGACTAATCATATCGCCAGCTTTAGCAGAGAAACCATAACCACCAGTTGATGACAGCATTAATTGTGTGTCAGCAGTGCCAGCAAAATAACTAACAAGTCGTGTACCTGCCTCTACTTCTACAAAAGTCGTTAGTGGAACACCATCACCACGCGCACCAGGCAATTGTGCGACTGAGATGGAATACACACGACCGTTAGAGCCAAAAGCTAATACGTGATCTGTAGTGCGGCATTCAAAGGCGCCATATAAACCATCACCTGTCTTAAAGCTAAATTGTTGCGCGTCATGGCCATGGCCATTACGTGAACGTACCCAGCCTTTTTGTGAAATGATGACGGTAACAGGATCGTCG
>JAXISQ010000274.1:0-2576 GCA_034680505.1 Noviherbaspirillum sp. | reverse complement strand
GCTTTCACCGAAGGGAATATCAAGTAGACCTGCATGCGTGCGTCTGACTAAAGCAGAATCACTTTGCCATCGTGAAAAAATTTGAGGATGATCTGGAATCGAAGCGCGCGCATTGTACTGCGTTGTGTAGTGACGGACTTTATCTTCATGTGTGAGATGGTTGTTATTGTCGCTATGGGGCATGGTATCTTCAGTCTTTGAGAGGAGGATTCGCTACATAAAAATACAGTGTAGTGTTTTTAGTGCGAATCGAAAAGAGTAGAAAATAAGTGGGAAATGAGTGCTGCCAACTTGCTAACTAAGCAGGATGAATGAATGAGTAAAAATATTTTTTCATAATTGACGTATTGATGCAGTCTGCACTACACTCAAATTGTTTTGGTGCTCGTGCGTCATTCTTGACGTGCAGTTAAACGGGAAACACGAAGTCTGGATGCGCTTGATGCATCTACACCAACGTGTGCTGCCCCCGCAACGGTAAACAAGTGTAGGAATTTATTCTTGCACTCCACTTCAGCAAGCCACTGTGCAGTTTGCATGGGAAGGCGAAGTGGAGAGACTTGCTAGCCCGGATACCGGCCAGAACAGGTGGGAGTGACGAAGCGGGGAAGTATTCGTCAGATCTTGAATCTGTTAAGCCGACTCAATTTGCACTCCTGATTAGTCCTGCCTGCGGGGAAGCTGGCGGGAGGCTTCACACTTTTTTCATCATGAAATCAAATAATCCGTATGCCTTCATCAGGCCAGTATGTGCTTGTGTATTTAGCTTGAGTATTAGTTGTGAAATTCACGCGCAAGAAAAAAATGATTCTACGAAGTTGTTACCACCTGTAGTCGTGACTGCAGCAAGAATAGAGCAGTTGCAAACAGATGCATTGCCACACACCACAGTCATTACCGCATCCGATATAAAAAATAGTCAGGCAGTTGATGTTGTTACTTTGCTGAGAAGGGAGGCTGGCCTACAACTAACTCAAAGTGGTGGCTTAGGTGGTGCAAGTGGCTTATTTATGCGAGGAGCCTCTACTAATCAAACATTAATTTTGATTGATGGCATACCTATGACTAAGCAAGATGCAACCGGCACTGTCAGCATTGAGCATTTAATGCTAGATCAAATTGATCATATAGAAATCGTAAGAGGTAATGTCTCTAGTATTTATGGGTCTGGTGCGGTTGGTGGTGTGATTCAGATTTTTACCAAAGCGGGATCTGGTACTGGAGGGACACAAGCAACAGCAGAATTAGGATCGAATAATTTTAGACGCGTAGCTGCAAGCACAGGTGGGCAAAGTGATGGGCTAAGATATTCATTCGCTGTATCTGATGTAGCTACTGCAGGTTTTTCTTCAGTTAATACCACTCAAAAACCTAGAGCAAATCCTGATCGAGATAGCTATAGTAATTTAAGTGCGAATGGTTTAATTGCTAAGTCATGGGCAACCGGTCATGAATTTGGTTTGCGCTTTATGAATTCGACAGGAAGATTTGACTTTGACAGCTCATATAATTTTGCATCAGATCTTCCATCTGATATCCACATTGGAAAAACAGAACTTAATTCTATAAATTTTTTCTCCAATAATAAAATTTCTGAAAATTGGAATTCAAAAATTTCTGTATCTGATTTTAATGATAAAAATAGTAATCAGTACCTAATATCATCGCCGCGTAATGATAGCTATAAAACCAGAGTAAAAATAGTAGAGTGGAATAATGAAATCAAAATTTCAAAAAATTTCCGTCTGAATGTTGGTGCAAATAACCAATGGCAATCTATTAATGCAGATGATGGTTTTGCGATAGACAATCTTTCGCGTAAAGCGAATAGTTTTTACGGTGGAATAGAGGGGATATTGATAGATAAGCATCAATTACAAATAAATGTAAGGCATGATGCAACTGAAAAAAATGAAAGTGCTAAAACTGGATTTATTGGGTATGGATATAATTTAAACGATAAACTTAAGTACACGGCTAGCGCTTCAACAGGATTTAATATGCCTTCTTTAGGTTATGTGGCTGGGACTTATGGGAATCCTGATCTAAAGCCTGAATATTCGAAATCGTTTGAAACTGGTTTGCAATATTATTCAAATACCTCCATCGTTCGGATATCATTTTTTAAGTCAAATATAGCAGACCAAATCGTATACGATGATGTAACTAGATTTACTTTTGTAAATATGAATAAAGTTGTTAATGAAGGTCTTGAGGTCAGTGCAAGTCATGAAATCATGGGTTGGTCAACTAGATCAAGCTTGACGGTGCAAGATCCACGAAATGCTGACACTGGTGAGCGTTTACGTAGGCGAGCAGCGTTATTAGGTTCGCTCTCTGCTAATCGCATGTTTGGCAATTTCCGTTTTGGTGGCGATCTTGCTTACACAGGTAGTCGTCCAGATGGAACTGATGGCAATCTTCGGCCTTATTGGCTTGCCGGTATCACAGCCCGCTATCAAGTCAATAAATCTTATTCGCTGTTTGGTCGCATTGACAATGTATTGAATGAAAATTATCAAACTGCTTATAGTTTTAACCAGCCATCACGTGGTCTCTTCGTTGGTTTGAATTGG
>JAXISQ010000273.1:0-2640 GCA_034680505.1 Noviherbaspirillum sp. | reverse complement strand
CAAAGCTGTCTTGTTCGACACGCGTAGCGGTGACAACAACAGGTGACAGGGTTTTGGTTTCTTGTGCAGCAGCGTTAGCAATAAAACATGCTGTAATCATCAAGGAAAGGCTGGTTCTTTTCATGCTCGTCTCTTTACGCCCTCGGGCTCAATTTCAAAAAAGTCACGATGCTACCTCAGCCAGTTGCATGCTTGAATCAGGAAAATCATGATTTGTGACTAGATAGTCACTTTACGTGTGTAACGTTCTTCATTTAATGCGTTGGGGAGAGAATTTACTCAGTTTTATTGTTAATTTGAAAATGACACAGTTAAAAAAAACGACCCCTAAGGGTCGTTTTAAACAAACGGAGTTCTTACAAACTCATCACGAAACTAAAGACAAAGATTAACGATTCGCGATGTACATTGTGATTTCAAAGCCGAAACGTAAGTCAGTTGCTGCTGGTGTAGTCCAAGTCATGTTTATCTCCAATGAAATTAGGTTGTTAGAACGTCTGGCAGGCTGACCTGCATTGAGAATCATTGTGCCTGCTTGAGCACCGACTAGCACGAGCAATTCGCGTATTTATCTCTCATGATTTTCATGAACGTCATGGCTTTGTTCTGCGCTTGAGCAATTCGTCTGTGTACTCTGCTGCCGCTATAACGATCAACTGTTAAGATGTTTACTAGGAAAAGACTGTTTGGCAGTGTTCACTGCATGAGAGCAGCGAAGTATTTTAATTATGACAATAAATTCAAGTTCAGGGACTCAGGCAGCGCCGCTGTCACAAGCTATGCCTATTCCCACTTCTATGAGTCTGCGACTCAAAATTAATCTGATCTTTGTAGCGTTGACGATTTTAGTCTTCAGCATTCTGATTGCTATTGAGATGAATGCAACGCGCAATAGTGTGGCCGAAGAGATGGAGGCATCTGGTCGCATTGCATCTCAATTGCTGGGTCGTATAGGTACTATGTATGACAATAAAAATCTTCCCGAGTTAGTGGAGTTTTTACGTGAAACCGGCCGTGTGCGCGCACAGGAAATTAGTTTGCATAGTCTAGATGGTGAATTGTTATATCAATCACCGCCTTCTGTTTATAAAGCAGGTCGCAATGCGCCACAGTGGTATGCGTCTTTAATTGCGCCACCTGAGTCGGTGCGTGTGATTGAATTAAGTAATGCTCGCATTACGATGCGCACCAATCCTACGCGCGCGGTTTTAGATGGTTGGGATAATTTAGCTGATATTTTATTTGCGCAGTCTGTATTGTTCATCATTGCGGATATCGTGATTTTTTGGTTAGTGGGTATTTGGTTAGCACCGTTAGAAAAAATTGAACGTGGATTACGTGAGATAGAACAAGGTGATCATCATGTGAGATTACCTGCTTTACCAGGCAAAGAAGCAGGACAAATGGGTCGTACATTTAATCGTATGGCGCAAGCCGTAGAAGACAACATACAAGTGCGACAAGCAACAGCCGAAGCACAAGCCCGCTTAGCAACGCAACGTGAGTTCACACAATTACTTTATGCGCGGATAGAACAAGAGCGTGCTGCAATAGCACGTGAATTACATGATGAGTTAGGACAGTCCTTAACGGGGATACGCTCGATTGCTAAATCCATGTTGCAGCATGCGGATGTAGCAGGCAGCCCGATTCAACGTTCAGCACAAATGCTGTTTGATACAGCAGGCATGATGTCAGATGCCATGCATAGAATGATTCCGCGTTTACGGCCTATACAACTCGAAGGCATGGGTTTAATCGATGCAGTCCGTGATTTACTCACGGCCACGCAACTAAAAAATCCTGAGTTAAAAACCGAATTGGAAGTGCATGGACAAATACCAGCGCTAAATGAAGAATGTGAATTACATGCTTACCGCATTATTCAAGAAGCGATCACGAATGTAGTGCGTCATGCAAAAGCTAGTCGTACGCATGTTTGTATCGGGATCAAAGATCAGTCACTGGTGCTATCAATTGCAGATGATGGTCAAGGGGTACAGAGTTTGCATCGTGAAGGACACTATGGTGTTTTAGGTATGCAAGAGCGTGCAGCTTCGCTAGATGGAAAAATAATTTTTCAAAGTGCTGCTATGGGTGGCTGTGAAGTGTTGGTGACATTGCCACTAGCTTCGTCAGTGGCAGAATCACATCACGAGAGTCAGGTATGAGTAAAAAAATTACAGTGATGTTGGTGGATGATCATGCCGTCGTGCGGTTTGGTTTTAGGATGTTGTTAGAAGCTACCGAAGATATACAAGTGGCGGCAGAGGCAGAGTCGGCTGAGATTGCTTATCAACAGATTCCAATTGTAAAACCGGATGTGATCGTCATGGATATTTCGCTAGGTGGCACTATGGGTGTGGAAGCGACGCGTCGTATTGTGGCGCGTGACAAAATGGCGAAGGTCTTAGGTTTGTCATCCCATGAAGATCCTAGTTATGTGCGCTATATGTTGAAAGCAGGTGCTTTAGGTTATTTATCTAAACGCAGTGCGCCAGATGAATTAATGCATGCAATACGCCAAGTTGCTGAGGGACGTATGTATATAGAAAATAATTTGTCTCAACGTATGGCATTGGAAGAATTTAATGGTGAAAAAAGCCCGATAGAAGTGTTGTCAGATCGTGAGTTTGGTGT
>JAXISQ010000272.1:0-2666 GCA_034680505.1 Noviherbaspirillum sp. | reverse complement strand
TTGGTCCTATGCTAGGTGCCATCGTCGGACTTCTCCTGACGGTTTTACTTTCTGAATTCACTAATGCGTGGCAGCTTTATCTAGGTGTATTTTTCATTTGCATTGTGATGTATGCGCCTGGAGGTTTGGCGAGTTTGATTATGATGACTGTGCGCGTCATTGCACACAAAAAATTTAAACGGATTTTTCCTACATTACTCGTTGTCAGTCTTGCTTCTTTAGTCGCCTTGTCAGGTGCGGTGATGTTAATTGAAATGATGTATCACGTAACATTAGAGTCTGCAAATGGTTCGACCACAAAATTAATGGGCTATGTTGTCGATACAGCAGTGCCTACGCCGTGGATTATGGCGAGCTTGTTATTCTTATTTGGTGTGATTGCAGTGTACTTTACGCGCAAACCATTTTTTGCTGTGTGGGGTGATGTGAATGCTGAAATTGAGCATGCAATGAAAGGTGTGCATTCATGACCGCCTACGCTCTCGAGATAGCTAATCTACGCAAGAGTTTCGGCAATTCTGAAATTATTCGCGGTATTAATTTGCAAGTAAAAAAAGGTGAGCGCATCGCCATCATTGGTCCTAATGGTGCGGGTAAATCGACTTTATTTAATTTGATTTCTGGAAGATTTTTTCCTAGTGAAGGGGAAATTTTTCTCAACGGTCAGCAAATTGGTGGCTTAGCGCCATATGAAATTAATCGACTTGGTTTGTCGCGTAGTTTTCAAATCACGAATATTTTTCATCAGCTCTCTGTGTTTGAAAATTTACGTTGTGCTGTGCTGTGGTCTTTAGGTTATCGCTATTCATTCTGGCATAAGCTGAGTGCTTTAAAAGATGCGCGTGAACAAGCCGAGCAAGTAATGGAAGCAATTGGTTTAGGTTGGCGTAGTCAAACTCCTGCCGGTTTACTCACCTATGCAGAGCAACGCGCACTAGAAATCGGAATCACGATTGCTGGTGGTGCTGACGTCATTTTGCTAGATGAACCTACTGCCGGTATGAGCCGCTCTGAATCGGATGCCGCGGTTGAACTCATTAGTAAAGTCACGCAAGACAAGACACTGCTTATGGTCGAGCATGATATGAGTGTGGTGTTTGGCTTAGCAGATCGTATTGCCGTTGTGGTCTATGGCGAGGTGTTGGCTTGTGATACACCACAAGCGATACGACAAAATACAAAAGTGCAAGAAGCCTATCTCGGTGGGCATGCTCCAGTAGAGGTGCAGGAATGAGCGCACTATTAGAAATCAAAGATCTGCATGCTTACTATGGCAAAAGCCATGTGTTACATGGCGTGAATTTGCATGTAGGTAAAGGTGAGATTGTTAGTTTATTAGGACGCAATGGTGTAGGGCGTTCTACCATGGTTAAAGCTGTGATGGGTCAGGTGGATGTGACGGGAAGCATAGAATTTAATGGTGCTTCTGTGGTTGGTTTACCTGCTTTTAAAATTGCTCATCTTGGTTTGGGTTATGTGCCTGAGAACCGCGATATTTTTCCTACACTGACGGTTGAACAAAATCTTTTGCTAGGCGTGAAAAAAGGTAAACAATCACGTTGGTCTTTAGCAGATATGTATACGATGTTTCCGCGTTTACAGGAGCGCCAGCATGTACAAGCTGGAGTGCTGTCAGGCGGTGAACAACAAATGCTGACTTTATGCCGTACCTTAATGGGTGATCCTGATCTAATCATGATCGATGAACCAACTGAAGGTCTGGCACCAAAAATTGTTGATTTAGTTGCTGAGTATTTAAAGGCTCTTAAAGAGCGCGGTATTTCGATTTTATTAGTCGAACAAAAACTGGCGATTGCTTTAGAAATTTCTCAGCGTGTGTATGTGATGGGACATGGCATGATCGTTTTTGAAGGCACGCCGGATGCATTACGCGCTAATCAAGCTATTCGTAAAGAGTGGTTAGAAGTCTAAAGAGAATACGTTTGCTTTAGTCAGCGCTTGATTTGATACACTCAAATTTTGTATTATCAGAACCCCAAGCATAAGGGGCGATTGTTTATTATTCAGACATAGGGAAGAGTCACATGAAAAAACAAGCTCGTTTCATACTCGCAGGAGCAGGACTGATTGCAATGTTCGCATCGGCATGCGTATCAGCAGAAAATGTCAAAGTTGCATTTATCGATCCTTTGTCTGGCCCTTTTGCGCCAGTAGGTCAAAACCTTTTACGCAGCTTTCAAATGACTGCAGAAATCGCGAACAAAGATAAATGGGCGCCAGGTCATACGATTGAAGTGGTTGGATTCGATAATAAAGCGAGTCCACAAGAATCGCTTACTGTTTTAAAGAGCGCAATTGATCAAGGCTTTCGTTACATTGTTCAAGGTAATGGCTCTGGTGCTGCCGGTGCTTTAATTGATGCGATCAACAAACATAATGAACGCAATCCAGGCAAAGAGGTTGTATTTTTAAATTATGCTGCTGTTGATCCTGATTTAACAAATAACAAATGTAGTTATTGGCATTTCCGTACTGATGCAAATTCAGATATGAAAATGGAAGCCATGACCAGTTATTTAGCAAAAGATCCTAAGGTTAAAAAGGTTTACATCATCGGTCAAAATTATGCGCATGGCCAACAAGTGACTCGTGCAGCAAAAGAATATCTTAAGCGTAGAAGACCCGATATTGAAATCGTAGGCGAT
>JAXISQ010000271.1:0-2680 GCA_034680505.1 Noviherbaspirillum sp. | reverse complement strand
ATTCGCAATTACGAGCGCAGCACCTACTACGTCAATGAATGGCGACCTGAATACGAGACGTGGGTGCAAATGCTCGCAGGTATGTATCGCGGGCCTGGTGGCCTGACCGTCGCTTGGCATTCAGCGCAGTTATACGACATGATTTTTACTCAACCGGTGCTGTATGAATTTCCAAAACTACGCGTACCGACATTGCTTTTGATAGGTGAGAAAGACAACACAGCAATTGGCAAAGATCTTGCACCGGCCGAAGTCAAATCGCGTTTAGGTAACTATCCCGTACTAGCGCGTCGCACGGTTGCTGCAATTCCTGGTGCATCGCTGATACTGTTTCCTGAACTAGGGCATGCGCCGCAGATGCAAGATCCGGAACGATTTCATCGCGCTCTAATCGAAGGTTTGAATCGTCGCTCACCATGAAGTGCAATTTCATTCAAATGCAGCTATACGTTTGGCTTTAATAATTGTTCAACTAAAGGATGTTGAACTCGCTTTTCAGTACCAATCCCATAATATTGTTCTATCACGCCATCGCAAGCACCCAGTTGCTCCACACCATAATGCGCTAATAAATCTTCATGTACCCATTCAGCAGCTGGAAACACGCCCAATCCATTTGAACCAAATGTTTTGAGTAAAGCGCCATCTTCAAATTCACCAACTATTCGAGGTCGTATACCTAGTTGGCTAAACCATTGGTTTAATCTGTCTCTACTTGCCGTATGTGTTGTCGTTAATAGCACTGGCAAGGTCGCAAGACATTTCGGAAATTCATCTTTTGCAGTTTGCAGCAATGAAGCCTTGCCATACCAAGCAATGCTAGAAGAGCCTAATGGATGACTGTAAAGTTTGATATTCGGGCTGATTGGTGCAGGCTTATCTGAAAGTACGATATCGAGTTTGTGTAAAGCTAAGTCGCCGAGTAAATCATTGAATTGACCTTCGAGGCAAAGTAAACGAAGACTAGGCTCATCCATTACTGGCTGTAATAGACGGTGCACGATCAGTTTAGGTAAGCCATCACTTACGCCAACTCTAAGACGTATTGAGGGTGAGCTCACTGCCTCACGTACACGCGCTGGTAAATCCTCGCCTAATTGAAAAATCAGGTCTGCCTGTTCCATCGCAACGACGCCAGCTTCAGTCAGCGTAAGTCCCCGTCCCGCCGGTTTAAGCAATTCACATCCTAAAGAACGCTCGAGTTCACGTACCTGTGCGCTAACAGTTTGAACCGCCATACCCAGCTTATTTGCGGCTTTAGAGACGCCCCCCTCTTTGGCGACAACCCAAAAATAGTAGAGGTGTTTGTAGTTAAAAGAATCATTCATATTCAGGTTTTTTAGGAATATTAATGAGTAATTATCTACTTTTTAATTAATAGATCAAGGGCCATTATTCACTGGCAGCAACTATGAGGGTTTTCAGCAGTCTGCCAGCAATCAAGTTAGCGCTGAAATCATTCTCTAGTTTAGGGACGTTTCATGATGGATTTTTCAAGCAGGACCTTGTTAGACCAAAGCCATAAATCAATTCGGTTCAATTTTTATGTTTTATTCAATTAATTGATAGAGAGAAGAATGAAACCTATTAAAGATTACCCCGCTTACTCACCATCTGATTTGATTGATAATCTTAAGGTCTTATTAAATTTGAAAAATGATTTTTCATTTAGTAAGAAATTTGGATTTTCTCCTGCGCATATAAGCAAACTGCGCCATAAAAAAACCGTTGTCTCTCCGGATTTCTTGCTCAGGATTCATGACGTTTCAGAAGTTTCTATCGCTGAGCTCAAGAAAATGATGAAAGATAATCGAAAATTTTTTAGCTAATCTTGAGCAGACACGCTGTTGCGTTTGTTTTATAAAAATCTTCATGTCGATTTTGTCCAAGGACTAACAAATGCTGGTTGAATTATTGTTGGATCCTCAGATTTGGGCTGCATTCCTAGCGCTGACCGCTTTAGAACTCGTGCTAGGAATAGACAATGTAATTTTCATTTCCATCCTTGTCGACAAGCTACCGATTGAAAAGCGTGAACTCGCTCGTCGTATAGGTTTATTCGCTGCTATGTTTATGCGCATAGCTTTGTTGATGATGCTCTCATGGCTAGTGGGTTTGACTGAGCCCATCTTTACAGTGATGAACCAGGATTTTTCTGGGCGTGATTTACTGATGTTGTTAGGTGGTCTATTTTTGCTCTGGAAAAGTGTGGGTGAAATTCACGAAGCAATGGAAGGTACGCACGATGGTGCAGATCGTTCAACAGCACATAGCTTTGGCGTTGTGATTTTTCAGATAATGTTGATTGATCTTGTTTTTTCAATCGACTCCATCATTACAGCAATTGGTATGGTTGAACAAATCAGCGTGATGGTTGCTGCAGTCATTACATCAATCGGATTAATGATGTTATTTGCTAGAGCGATTGGTGAATTCGTTACAGCACATCCCACTATCAAAATACTAGCGTTAGCATTTTTGGTTGTCATTGGTGTCGTGTTGATCGCCGAAGGTCTGGGACATCACATACCTAAAGGCTATATCTACAGTGCGATGACTTTTGCAGTCATTGTAGAAATGTTGAATTTGCGTATGCGTAAAAGTTCTACTAGACCGGTTGATCTAATCAGTTCTATTGCATTGCCTAACAAAGACGAACATAAATAGTGCGCTTTTAATT
>JAXISQ010000270.1:0-2747 GCA_034680505.1 Noviherbaspirillum sp. | reverse complement strand
GAGCGATAATTTTGTTCGAGTTTAATTAGCTTGAGATCAGGAAAATCTGTTTGCAGTGTTTTAAGGTTTTCTATGGTTGCACCACGCCATGCGTAGATGGCTTGATCATCATCACCCACTGCTGTAAACATAGACTTCTTACCTGGACCTGTTACGAGTAGTTTTACTAACTCATACTGACAGGTATTGGTGTCTTGATATTCATCGATCAGCAAATAGCGCAACTTACGCTGCCAACGATCACGCGCTGCTTCATCACGTTGAAACAACTCTACAGGAAGTCGAATCAAGTCATCAAAATCGACTGCCTGATAACTCGATAAAGTGGATAGATAATTTCTATAGACTCGCGCAGCTTGAGCTTCTGCTTCATCTTGTGCATCTTGTATTGCTTGCTCGGGACTAATTAAGCCGTTCTTCCATAATGACATATGGTTTTGCATACGACGTACCACTGCTTTATCTGTCGTCGCAGATAAATCCTGAACGATGGCAAAACAATCATCGCTATCCATAATAGAAAAACGATCTTTCAAACCAAGTGCTGCTGCTTCGCGCCGCAAAATATTCACACCCAAAGAATGGAAGGTGGAGACGGTGAGTTGTTTTGCAGCTTTCGGTTCTTTGAGTAATTTTGCAATACGCTCGCGCATTTCTAGCGCAGCTTTATTGGTAAAAGTTAGCGCTGCGATATGCTTAGCTTCATAGCCATCGACTTCAATCAGACGCGTAATTTTTTGCGTGATAACACGTGTTTTCCCAGAGCCCGCGCCAGCCAGCACTAAACATGGACCATCCATGTAATGAACTGCATCGCGTTGGGGAGAATTAAGTACAGACTGCATGTGCTATTGAGGATGAGGCAGGAAGGCTAAGACCGACATTGTATCGAAACTGGGGCGCAGTCGGGGTCTCACGTGATAGAGTCATGCTGATTTATTTCTACTTTCTTAGCGAGCTATTACGTTTTTATACGATATGAAATTTGTTCACCTAATTGAAATTAATGCAGCGAATAATCCATTAATTCCACCTTTATCACGCGAACAGCTGTGGCGTGGTCTAGTCATACGCGCTGAACGCCCTACGCTATTCCAGCTAGGCCTAGATAGCTGCGAAATTACTGAGCGCTCTGAAAATCATATTGCGCGCGTTTTAAGCTTTGGACAATTAGTTATTCATGATTCAGTACGATTTGAGTTTATGCAGCAGGTGCTTTATCACGTGCCAGAGCAAAATGAGATTCCTGTATCCGACTTAAGCATGACCATAGAAGAGCCGCAACCGGGTGCGCTTTTTGTACGTTTTGAATATGACGATCATTTACCTGATAGCGAAGATAGTGAAAATGCTATTTACAATGATTTTCGCCGCTCAGCTTATGAAGAATCTGATATCGATACAATTCGAGTCATTCGGCAGTTAGCAGATCAAGGTCAACTCGATGCGCCTTTGCAGTAAAAATAATTTCTACTACTTGGCTTGCTAAATATCTAGCGGATCGACTTCTAAAGTCCAACGTACGCGTGATTTTAATGCGCGCACATTCTGCATCCATATTTTTAGAAATGCTTGTAACTGTACTCGCGACTGAGATTCCATGAGTAATTGTGCACGCTCTAAACCTGCCACACGCATCACTGTGAGTGGCACTGGATCATTAAAACTAATTTGTTCATGCTGCATAAGATTTTTTGCTTCTTCTAAAAACCCTATCGCTTGTTTTAATTCTTTCGCTTCTGCGCGCAATAATGCTTGATAAGCAAACGGCGGCAGACTAGCTGACTGTCTATCCACTAATGTGGCTTGTGCAAATCCTGGATAGTCATGCTTTAACACTGCTTGATACAGTGGATGGGTTGGATAACGCGTTTGAATCAACACCACACTTTCATTACCGTTTTCTGTTTTAGCTGCACGCCCTGCTCTTCCTGCTACTTGCATGAGCTGTGCAAATAATCTTTCACCTGCACGATAATCTTGTGAGAATAAAGCTGTGTCTGGGTTAATCACACCCACTAGAGTTAGTCTTTGAAAGTCATGTCCTTTGGCGACCATTTGCGTGCCCAGCAAAATATCTACATCGCCTCTGTGTACGGCATCAAAGGCTGCTTGCGCACTCCCTTTTTTGCGCGTTGAATCTGCATCAATACGTAATATGCGTGCCTGTGGAAATAGTTCTTGTAATTGCTCTTCTACTCTTTGTGTGCCGCGTCCTAATGGCTGCAAATCTATATTGCCGCATGTCGGGCATGCAGACGGTATGCGCTGCTCTGCACTACAGTGATGGCAACGTAATTTTCTATCCGGTTTATGTAACACCATGAATGCTGTGCATCTTCTGCACTGACTAATCCAACCACACGCATCGCAATGTATAACGGGTGCATAGCCACGTCGATTTAAAAACAATAGCGACTGTTCGCCTTTGTCTAAGCGCGATCGAATGGCTGCTATCAGTGGCGTGGTTAAACCTTGCTGTGCTTTGTTACGCTCCATATCAATGATGCCCACTTTGGGCAACACTGCATTTGATGCGGCACGCTGTTTGAGTTCTAATTTTTTATAGCGTCCTACTGCCGCTGCCTGCCAACTTTCTATAGAGGGCGTAGCGGAACCTAAAACAATGGGAATGTTTAATTGATGCGCACGCCAAATTGCCAAGTCACGTGCAGAGTAACGTAAGCCTTCTTGCTGTTTATAAGAAGGATCATGTTCTTCATCTACTACGATGAGTTTTAAATACG
>JAXISQ010000269.1:0-2756 GCA_034680505.1 Noviherbaspirillum sp. | reverse complement strand
GAAGTGAGAAAGTTAGTGGGCGACATGCCTTTGTTGGTGCCAGGTGTGGGCGCACAAGGTGGTGATGTACAAGCGACTGTGCAAGCGGGGCAAACTACACAAGGTGGTGGCATGATGATTAATTCATCGCGTGCGATTTTATATGCACAGTCTAAAGATGATGAAGACTTTACACAGGCTGCAGCACGTGTAGCAAAAGAAACGCGCGATGCAATCAATCAGTATCGCGCGACATTCCCTTCGCTATCAAACTAAAAAAAACTGTTCGATTTCTTTATTCAGTAATTCCGGTGCTTGATCTGGAATGAAATGACCTGTAGCTAAAGCTTTACCCGTGACGGGCAAGGCAGATTTTTTTTGCCAGTCTGCGATAGGCGTAAACATATTGCCTACAACGCCTTGTTCTCCCCAAACGACATGCACAGGACAAGTAATTTTGTTGTGCTCGTGATCTTGATCGTGCACTAGATCTATGCTGGCAGCAGCGCGATAATCTTCACAGCTCGCATGAATCATGTCAGGTTGTTTAAAACAGCGCACATATTCAGCCATTGCTTCCGGCGCAAAAAAACTGGTACCGCCACGCGCACCCATAGAGCCGAGTGAATACGTTAAATAAAACTCTGCATTATTTGTGATTAGTGTTTCTGGTAGTGGTTGTGGCTGAGAGAGAAAAAACCAGTGGTAATACACATTTGCAAAACGCTGATCAGTTGCTTCAAACATCGTGCGTGTTGGTGAGATGTCGACCACCATGAGTTTTTTTACAGAGGCAGGATGATCTAGTGCTAAGCGATGTGCAACGCGACCACCACGATCATGACCGCAAATATCGAATTGTGCATAGCCAAGTGATTGCATGAGTTCGACCATATCTTGTGCCATCACTCGTTTGGAGTAATTGAGATGGTCGGGTGTGCCTCGCGGTTTTTCTGAATCACCATAACCACGCAAATCTGGCATCACTAAAGTGAAATGCTCAGCTAATGCATCAGCCATTTTGTGCCAAATAACATGCGTTTGTGGATAGCCATGCATGAGTAAAAGCGGTGGACCTTTACCGCCATGACGAAAATTAATCTTCACGCCATTGACCTGTTTTTGAGTCAATGTAAAATTTTCTAACATCATGCTTGCTCCAATAAATGACATAATTTTTTTAATGCATGGTGTGCAGTTTGTTCACGCACTGCGTGTCGATCACCACTGAATACACAGCGCTCAGTTTCCACCTTATGTGCAGTCGCCCAAGCAAAACATACCGTGCCCACAGGTTTGCCGGGGACGGCACCAGTTGGTCCTGCAATGCCTGTAGTAGCGACTGCAATCTGTGCATTACTATTGGCGAGTGCACCTAGCGCCATCGCTGCTGCGACTTCTTCACTCACAGCACCATGTTGTGCAATTAAAGCGTCTGGTACATTGAGATGATCTGTCTTAGAAGAATTCGAATAAGTCACAAAACCACAATCAAACCATGCAGATGAACCTGCAATATCGGTGATGGCTTGAGAAATACTGCCACCGGTAATAGATTCAGCAGTGGCTAACATCCAGCGTTTATTTTGCAGAGCAGACCCAGCTTGTGCAGCGAGTGCTGTGATGTTGTTCATAGTTTGCATTTCCTTTAATTCAAAAAAGGAGTGTAAGTAGTAAGTAGGGCGCAATATATTGCGCCGCATGGCATACGATAAAACTTTCGTACGATTACGCTACGCTAATCGTACCTACAAATGTATACATTGGTAGGTCTAGTAGGGCGCAATACATTGCGCCGTATGAAATCTCCGTTCATCCCATACGGTGCAATACATTGCACCCTACAATCCATCCCATGTAAATAGAGGTATAGCTACTTATGAAAACATGATTGCCATAGTTATAGGCGTAGTATTTTATAAAACGCGAATGATGGCAATAACGAGTAAGGCGAAGAACGCAGCAAGGATGTCATCGATCATCACGCCGAAACCGCCTTTAAAACGGCGTTCAATATTACGTATGGGTGGCGGTTTAACCATATCAAAAAAACGAAATAAAACAAACGCCCAACATTGCGCACGAAAATCAGCTGGAGAAATCATCACGAGTACTAACCAGATCGCTATGATTTCATCCCATACCATAGCGCCATGATCTTCTACACCCAAGTTACGTCCCGTGATGTCACAAGCCCAAACACCAAGGAAGAAACCACCCAATATGAGAATACCCCAGGTAAGAGGTGTAAAAAATTCAGGCCAACGATTACTGAGGGCATAAAAACATAGCCAGCCAAATAGCGTACCTGCAGTGCCGGGCATGATGCGTGATAAGCCACTACCAAAACCGAGTGCAAGGATATGTGCAGGATGTGCCAACATAAAACTAGAGGTTGGGTGAAGGATAGGAGTTTTATTATTTTCGTCTTTGTTCATCATGTTTTGAAATGATCGTAAGAATTCGAGCTTATAGCTAAGGCTTCACCTGCTGCATTCAAAATATTTATTTCGCGTGCGGCAGTGATTTGACCTATACGTGTCACAACTGTGTTTGCTTTGGTTGCAGCTTGGTGCACTGCTTCCCGCTTTGTAGTTGGTGCAGTAAAGCAGAGTTCATAATCATCGCCACCATTCAATGCAAACTCATGACAGACGGTGGTTGTTTGTGTCGACTTTAATATTTCGCCTAAAGGTAAGTCATCTGCTTGTAGGGTTGCACCTACATTTGATTGTTTCAGCACATGCTGAAGATCCCCTAATAAACCATCAGAAATG
>JAXISQ010000268.1:0-2761 GCA_034680505.1 Noviherbaspirillum sp. | reverse complement strand
GAAGGTCCTTATTTGTCAGATGAAGATTACGAAGATGATGACGAACTTTACGATGAAGACGACTCGGATTTGGATGAGGCTGATTTGCTAGATGATGGTGAGGATGTTGAATAAGTCGGATTTAATTATTCCAGACTGGCCTGCGCCGTCGAATGTTCATGCGATACAAACTACCAGGCAGGGTGGCTTTAGTGATGCGCCGTTTGAAAGTCTAAATTTAGGTGCGCATGTTCAAGATCATCCAATAACAGTTGTTAAGAATAGGCAGTTATTGGATCAGTTTTTACCTGCGGAACCAGTTTGGTTGAATCAAGTGCATGGTACAAATGTGATTAATGCAGCATTAAGCAATTGTGTTCAAGATGCGGATGGGTCATTCACAACAGAATCTAATGTTGTTTGTGTGACGATGACGGCTGATTGTTTGCCTGTATTACTTTGTAATAAGCAGGGGACGGCTGTTGCTGCAATTCATGCTGGCTGGCGAAGTCTTTGTGATGGTGTGATTGAGAATACCATACTAGCGATGGGCCTTAAGGCGGATGACTTATTAGCTTGGCTAGGGCCCGCTATTGGCCCAGATGCTTTTGAAGTGGGTGCTGAAGTTCGTCAGGCATTTATTGAAAAAGACACTAATGCAACGCTAGCATTCAAGCCTCATGCTGATAAATGGTTAGCCAATCTATATCTTCTTGCTACACAAAGACTGAATAAAGTCGGTATTAAAGCTATTTATGGAGGTGGCGACTGTACCTACAGTTCTCCTGAGCGCTACTTCTCTTTTAGGCGTGATGGAATGACTGGTCGTATGGCTACCATGATTTGGATGGCTAAGCCTTCAAGCGACTAAGTCTGTATAATAACGTCTTTATCTCAACAGCTGTTTACCCCATGATCCTTACGCAATTTTCAACACTTACTTGGATAGTCGCTATCAGTTTGCTTGGTGGTTTGCTAAGTGTGATTTGTGCTGGACTCGTAGCAATGAGTGCTCGTACACAATGGATTCCAATGTTGATTAGTTATGCCATTGGTGCAATGTTAGGTGCGGTATTTTTAGAGATCTTGCCGCATGCCTTCCGCGAAGCGACTAGCGTTGAAAATATGGCGGCAACCGTTTTGTTTGGGATTTTGCTATTTTTCGTTTTAGAAAAGCTAGTGCTTTGGCGGCACTGTCACGGCGAACATTGTGAAGCTCATGCAATGCATACAGAACAAGAGTGTCACGCAAATGAAGTGCAAACGACAAAATATAAAGCGGTTACTGAAAAAGCCCCATCTATTAGTAAATCACATCATCATGTTCATGACTCTGGCCGAAGTGGCATGATGATAATGGTAGGTGATACTTTTCATAATTTTGTTGATGGCATTTTAATTGCTGCTGCTTTTATGATTGATATTCGCTTAGGGACAGTGACAGCAATTGCAATTATTGCCCATGAAATCCCGCAAGAAGTTGGTGATTTTCTGATTCTGCTCCATTCTGGCTATAGCAAAAAACAAGCATTTTTGTTTAACCTGTTCTCAAGCTTTGCAACCGTTGTTGGTGCCGTTTTAGCGTACTTTGCTTTGCAAACGGTTACTGGTTGGATACCAACAATATTAGGTCTTGCAGCTGCAAGTATGCTTTATGTTGCTGTGGCAGATTTGATTCCTGGATTACATAAACGTACTGAGCTTAAAGCAACGATGGCGCAAGTTGCATTGATTGCATTAGGAATTGGTTCTATTTGGATAACAAAATTCGTGCTTGAATAATATTAATCAGACTCTGGTTTGTTTTTTTTGTTACGTTTTCTTTGAGGCGCTCCTAATATCCAAAGCAGTAGTGCACAGGGCAATAGGCCATAAAAAATAAGAGTCATGACTCCTGCTACCAGTGAAGTTTCACTAACAGCCATTAAAAAGGCAACGTAAAGCCAAGCAATCGCAATAATGTACATTTTTATAGGTTAATTTTCATGAGTACAAACACATCACCAAAAGTCGGATTCGTTTCTTTAGGGTGTCCTAAAGCAGGATCTGACGCAGAACGTATTTTGACCCAATTGCGTGCTGAAGGCTACGAAATATCAGGTACTTATGAAGATGCCGATTTGGTTGTGGTCAATACTTGTGGTTTTATTGATAGCGCAGTTGAAGAGTCTTTAGATGCGATTGGTGAAGCGATTAATAAAAACGGCAAGGTGATTGTTACCGGTTGTTTGGGTGCAAAGAGTGGTGTTGTACAGAATGCACATCCTAGCGTACTCGCCGTGACTGGCCCGCATGCCTTAGAAGAGGTGATGACTGCTGTTCATGCTAACCTACCCAAGCCTCACGATCCTTACGTGGATCTCGTGCCACCTCAAGGCGTACGTCTAACGCCGAATCATTATGCTTATCTTAAGATTTCAGAGGGATGTAACCATCGGTGTAGCTTCTGTATTATTCCGAGCATGCGCGGCGATTTAGTGAGTCGACCTATCGGAGATGTGCTGAATGAAGCTGAGAATTTAGTCAATGCTGGCGTCTCTGAACTGTTGGTGATTTCACAAGATACTTCAGCTTATGGCGTAGACGTAAAATACCGCAGTGGATTTTGGAATGGCCGGCCAGTTAAAACGCGTATGACTGAATTAACTAAATCATTGAGTGAACTTGGTGTTTGGGTTCGATTGCACTATGTTTATCCATATCCGCATGTTGATGAAGTGATTCCTTTGATGGCTGATGGGCTTATTCTGCCTTATCTTGATGTGCCTTTTCAGCATGCAAG
>JAXISQ010000267.1:0-2782 GCA_034680505.1 Noviherbaspirillum sp. | reverse complement strand
CGGCGTGACCTCGCCATAACGCTGATCTCTCGGTGTTACATACACTTTGTCATAGCCCAGTGATAGCCAAATTTTTGCTGTAGCTTGAAGATCATCATCACTCTGAGCAGGGAATCTTCCTGAATTGAGGTTGATATGCACTGCCTTACCTTCCTTTTCTGGCAAAAACCATACTTCCCCACCCAGATAAGCAAATGGCGCAATTTTAGGATGACAGACAATGCCACGATTACTCGGTGCATAACTCATCTCACGCTTGACATGCACACCCTCTTCATTGATTACATATAAATACTTCAAGCCACGCACATCATAGTCACCTTTTTTAACATGAGAAAAAGGTCCTTCGCCAGGTTTGCGAGTTTGCACTTTGACTTGACCATCTACAAATAGATCTTTACCGCTTGCACCTACTGGAAATTTCATAAATTTCCCTTGAAACACTCTGGAGCTAATTTGATTTGGTAATTCTGATGGTGAAATTTGTATGTACTTTAATGGTGCCAGTATTGTTGATGTTGAAGTCTTTGTTCTTGCAACAGACAATCGCATAGGAGAAATTTTTTTTTCTTTCACCTGCACAGCAAGTTGGGCTAGAGTCTGCGCATCTGGTCTTAGTATTATTTGAGTTGATCTTTGATCTCTGACGATCACCCGTGGCATAGCAAGTGGCAGTCCATCTTTCGTACGCATGCATGCTGGAAAATTTTGATGAATGAATTGCTGACGACTGGTTTGAGAAATGAGTGACTTCATAATTAGCTCCCTATGGGGTAATTGGAGTTGAAAATTAGGTTTTGTCTTTGCATGCGCTGAGCGCTAACTTGGCAAGGACAGTTTCCTTTTTTGCAATCTCTGTGCCAACCATCCACACATCGGTCTACATGAAATGCCGGTGCTAAAAATCTAAAACAGTGGTGTACCAGACACACTTTGCTCAGGACCTAGCCCCAAAAAAATCACCCCGCCCCGCAATGCAGCATGAAAATTGCACTGATTAATTGCACGACTATCGGCAAAGATTGTTTTGCTAGTGATTTGCGGCTACCCTATACCGGCTTTTTAGAGCTAACGATGATTTACAATGCAGGCAAAGACCTGCCCGACGGCATAATCAATGTGCCGAACGGATTAGAGAAAGTTGGAGTCCCATGCGAGTAGCAGTGATAGGTGGCGGTGTTATCGGCGTAAGCACCGCCTATTACTTGGCCGAAGCAGGCCATGAAGTGATGGTGCTTGAACGCTATGGCAACGTGGCGCAAGAAGCCAGTTTTGGTAATGTGGATCTCATGGGTCCCAACAGCACGTTACGTCAATGGACAGTGCCAGGACTGCCTTACCGCGCGCTATCTATGCTATTCCGTCAAGAATCGCCAGTTGCCTTTAGCGCACGATTTGAACCCGCGATGTGGTCGTGGATAAGACGCTGGATTTCAGAATGCAGATTGCAGCGTTTCAAAGAAAATCAACAACGTTTAAAAATTCTTGCTGACTATAGTGCTCAGCAAATGGCGCAGTTGATTCAAACCCATGAAATGGATTTTCAACAGCATAAAGCTGCTATGGTGATGTTTCGTACTGCGAAAGATTTGCAACTTGCACGCTTAACCATGCAATTGCTGGGCGAGTCCGGCACTAATCATGAGTTGTTGGATCAAGAAGCCGCAAGACAAATGGAACCTGCCCTGTCGACTGAAGTGGATTTTCATTCAGGTCTTTATCTGCCTGATGATCAAGCAGGAAACTCTCCCTTATTTGTTCGACAAATGAAAATCCTTTGTCAAAATTTGGGTGTTGAATTTAATTTTAATAATCATGTTCAATCCATACGTAATGAACAAAATAAAGTTGAACTTCAGATTGATGGTCGTACCGTTGTAGTTGATGCACTGGTTATTGCAGCAGGTAGTGAAACCGCTAAACTCATGCATGGTCTAGGAACGCATTTACCTCTCTATCCAGTCAAAGTGTATTCAGCTTCAGCAGCAGTGCAAGAATATGAAATGGCACCTAAAGTTTCTTTATTCGATGACACGTATCAGGTCTCAATCACACGACTGGGTAAACGTATACGTATTGCAGGTTGTGCAGAGATGGGTTCTTCTTCAGTGAATTTACATCAGAAAGCAGTCAACACCTTAGTTAAAGTGGCTGACGATTGGTTTCCGAATGCGGCTAATTATCGTCATGCGAATTTTTGGTGTGGAACAGCAGGCATGCTACCTGAAGGCATTCCATTATTGGGTGCAACCAAGCATCCGAATATTTTTATCAATGCTGGTCATGGCGCAGGCGCTTGGGCACTTGCTGCAGGTAGTGGCAAACTGTTGGCAGATATTATTTCCCAACGCGAACCAGAAATTAATATGCAGGGTCTGACACTCGCTCGCTACGATACGAAACATTGATATGAATTCCACAGCGCTGTTTCGTATTTCGCAAATTCGCGCGATCGAACAAGCTGGCATAGCTTCTCTTCCTCCCTACACATTAATGCAACGTGCTGGAGCTGCAGTCGCAGCTTCAGCTAAACGCATGTTAGCTAATGACGTTTACGAAAAACGCATACTCATATTGGCAGGCCCTGGAAATAATGGTGGTGATGGTTGTGAAGCAGCGGCAGTATTAGCGCAACAAGGTGCGAAAATTTTCATACATCGCATTATCACTTCTGATTCTTTATCGCCTGATTCAGTTATCGCATTTGAACATGCCGTTGAAAATGAATGCGAATTAATACTGGAAGAAGACATTGATTTACCTACCTATGATCTGGTAATTG
>JAXISQ010000266.1:0-2806 GCA_034680505.1 Noviherbaspirillum sp. | reverse complement strand
GCATCCCACACTTGGGTGGTGCGTCCACTATGTACGGGTTTAGCAATGACTTCTAATTTCCCCTCGCGTGCCGTTCCTAGATGATTGCTTTTTAATTCTATGGTGGTGAAACTGTTTGCACCCTCTGGCAAGGTCAACATGCAACCAAAACCACAGGCGGTATCAGCTAGTGTGATGATGGAAGCTGCATGCAGATAGCCATTTGGTGCAAGATGATGTGCTTGGATTTGCATACTCGCTGTTATGCCATGTTCATCAAAGCCGGTGATTTCAAAACCTAGCATTTCTGATAGCGTGCCTTTTTGGCGGCTTTGTAAGTCTTGTAAAGAAATTTTAGTCATGATGTTTAAAAAAATGAAGAAAAATTAATGAGGTCGTCTTTGTCTAGCAAGTTCTAATTTTTCACATAACTGTTCAGTTGCTTCAGCCATGCGTGGCCCTGCACGATTCATGATGCTACCGTTAAAGGTAAATAGATTATTTCTGTTAATAGCCATCATATTAGGAAAGCTTTGCCACATTGAGGTAGGATTTTTTTCTTCGCTACTCATTAAAATCACTTCTGGATTTTTTTGTATAACGCTTTCACTGTTCACAGTGGGCGCTGTAGGAGTTAATTCACTAAAAATATTTTTACCGCCACAAATCTTTAATGCTTGTGAAATCAAATGCTCACCATTCAAAGTCATGAGAGGCTTTTGCCAGATTTGGTAAAAATAACGCACCTCTGCTGCATGTTGATATTTATTTTTTAAAACTTGTATCTTTTGTTGGAAGGTGAGTGCTTGTTGTTCTCCTATTTGCTCGGTGCCAGCAAGCATGCTGAGTTTTTTTATTGAGTCAGCAATCTCATCTAATGTTTTAGGTTCGCTCTCAAATACTGGAATACCAAATTTTTTAAGATGTGCGATTTGTCTTGGTTTGTTACCATTTTTCCAAGCGACGACTAAATCAGGTTGTAGTTTGATGATGCGCTCTACATCTAACTCTGTTGCACTGCCAACGGAAGGGATGTTTTTTGCTTGCGGTGGATAATCACTCCAAGCAGTCACTGCAACGATGGATTTGCCAGCGCCTGCGGCAAATAATAATTCTGTTGTGTGTGGCGCCAGACTGATAATACGTTGAGCGGGAGATGTTAATCGAATGGTGACACCGCTATCATCGACTACGCTAATCGCGGCATGAGAAAATTGTGAAACAAAGAATAAGCAGACTAATAGATATCGAACTAGCTTGAATGATGTATGCGCTAGAGTTGATACTAATTGCAGCATCATATTTCGAGATTATCAATCAGGCGCGTATTGCCTAGTTTGGCAGCAGCTAAAACAACGAGTGGTTCTTTTTGTTCCAGGTCTTCACCTGTAGGTTTTTGTAAGTCACTTTGCTTGCGGATAGCGATATAGTCAGGCAACCAACCACGTGAGCTTAATTTTTCTTGCGCTTGCATTTCTAGCTGATTCAAATTGATGTGACCATCACGCACTGCTTGTGCCACATCATTCAGTTGTTGATACAAATGCGGCGCTTCACTTCTTTCATCTGTTGATAGATAGCCATTACGCGAAGAGAGCGCTAAGCCGTCATCAGCACGATAGGTTTCAGCTGCAACGATATCGGTAGGCAAAGCAAATTGTCTTGCCATGTTTCGTATGATCATCAACTGCTGATAATCTTTTTTTCCAAACACAGCAACTTTAGGTTGTACACAAGAGAACAGTTTTAAAACGACGGTAGTCACACCATTAAAAAATCCCGGTCTAAATTCACCTTCTAAAATATCGCCTATATGTTCTGGAGGTTTTACGCGAAACTCTTGTGGTTCTGGATACAAATCTTTTTCAGTCGGCGCAAATAAAACATACACACCTTCTTTTTCTAGTTTTTCTACATCTGCTGAGAAGGTACGTGGGTAAGTATCAAAATCTTCATTCGGACCGAATTGCAAACGGTTGATAAAAATTGAAGCAACCACAGGATCACCATGTTTTCTAGCTAAGCGCATGAGTGAGAGATGGCCTTCATGCAAATTACCCATGGTGGGTACAAAGGCTGTGCGTAGCTGACCTCTTAGCTGATCACGTAATTCGGCGACGGAAGAAACGATTTTCATGTTCAGGTTAGCTACAAGAGGGGAATCACTATGTCGCGCGTTTCAAGCTACACACGACATAAGCAGGAATTAAGCTGGTGAGTAAGCCAGTCGCACATAAATAGGAGCAAAGGCTTCGCCTTGTGTGATCTCAATCAGCGTTTCTTTAGCGAGCTCAAGTAACGCAATGAAATTCACAACAATGACTGGCACACCGCGTGAAGGATCAAACAAATCTTGAAACTCAACAAATTGGGTGGATTGCAAGCGACGCAGAATCGACGTCATATGCTCACGAACGGAAAGCTCTTCACGTGAAATCGTGTGATGTGCAGTCAGCTTTGCTCTGCGCATTAAATCATTCCAAGCAGTTTGTAAGTCCACCACATTCACATCTGGCCAACGGGTTACTACTGCTTGGTCGATGTAAATTTGGGTTCTTATGAAATCACGTCCCACTTGCGGCAATGTATCGATTTCAAATGCAGCGAGTTTGATTTGTTCATATTCCAATAGACGACGTACGAGTTCAGCGCGTGGATCTTCCGCTTCTTCACCGGTATCGCCTTTTTTCACTGGCAGCAGCATGCGTGATTTAATTTCAATCAGCATGGCAGCCATTAATAAATAATCCGCAGCGAGTTCTAAATTGTTTTTACGTATCTGCTCAATGTAGTCCAGATATTGCAGCGTGACTTGCGCTAAAGGGAT
>JAXISQ010000265.1:0-2808 GCA_034680505.1 Noviherbaspirillum sp. | reverse complement strand
TTTCTCAAAGTATTACTTATTAGCTCAAAAGAAATTGAAGTATTACTAGCAGCAATAAAACCAGCTGCAGGAATAATTTGCACAACTCCTGATGAGACAATATCAACATTACACGGATCTAATAACCATTCACCACTCAGACCTTTAGTCGCACTAGCATCTACTCGAACACCATTCGTACCCAGCAAATAACCTGATGTCTCTATACGCCCACCATTACCTGATGTGGCGCCACCTTTAGCTAGCAAAGTACCTAACACATTCGTTATAGATTGTTTATTATGTATGTCAGACCAAATTGCAATCTCACCACCATTACCTTTGTTGATTGCGCTAGCATCCAACACTGCATTCGATGCAACATTAGTAGTAATTGCAGCAGTGCGTCCTGCAAGATCACTACCTTGCCAACCACCGCCAACATGAATTACACCACCACCTGCATCACCACGTGCATCGAGTAATGCATTGTTGGAGAGGTTAATATCTTTACCAAATACTTTGATTGCACCACCGGCTTCACCTGCTTGCAAACCATGTGCTAGCAGTGATCCACTCACAGTCACTGAACCTGTAGATCCACCATCTAAAACAATTTCACCATTGACGAGTTTTGCGCTCGTTGCATCCACAACACCACTCACATTAATCACGCTATGCATGACATCGGTTGCAGTGCGCGCAGTCATCATGACTTTGCCGCCTTGTGCTGTGATGCGTCCTGAATTTTCTATGTTGGCTTTACCATCAGCCGGCAATGTCGCAACTGGTGTATTGATAGCGAAGCTAAGTAATTTGTCACCAACCAAATCCAAAGTCATAGCCTGACCTGAACCAAGTAAGACAGAGCCTAATTTAGCTTCAATCACACCTTCATTATTGATTTGCTTGCCAGATAAAACGACATAGCCATTTTCAGCTGCTTTGATAGTTCCAGCATTAACGACACGACCAGTGGTGTTTGAAGTCGCATCAAAACGATAGCGGCCGTTTAAGAAATCATTGTTGTTGATGTCGAGTGTGGAAGCTAAAAAACTAGCTGTATTAATTGATCCACCATTACCTATCATCACACCACTAGGATTCAACAACCACACTTGACCATTCGCGAGTAAGTTGCCATCAATTTGTGAGGCTTGTGTTCCCGTGACACGATTGAGCATCATAGAAGAAGCATTCGGTTGTACGAACTGTACTGTGCTTCCACTTGGAATAGAAAACTGGCGCCAATCGATGATGGCTTTATTCGATTGCTGTGTAATGACAGCATGATTTGTATTCGACAGATCGATGGTCGCAGTACCACTGCGCACAGTGGGATCTTGCAAAGCTTGCGCGACTACACTAGGCGCCACACCTGCAAACATCAAAGCAATTGCGGTTGAAAGACGCAAGCTCGCTAAACTTTGCAGCATAGTTTTTTTATTGTGTGCAGCGAATTGCGCAACAAGCTTTTGTGCATGACTGGTTAACGAATGACAACCAGAAATCAAACATCCTTCCACTACCGCAGAAACAGGCGCTTTAGATACCGTTGCTGGCGCTCCAATGCCCTTCGCTGTTTCAGGCGCTATCATCCAATCTGATCGACTTGAGGACCAAACCAACCTAAAGCGCTCATTGGCTTTTGCCATCTTCACTCCCTCTTTGCAGCAAAAAATGAAATGCCTACGCTTGACTAAAACTTGTGTTTTAACAAACGTAATTAGGCGACATTTCTAATTAAAAATAGCATGCATTGTCGCGAGGTAAGTGTGTTGCCGTCAAGGAAAAGAATCCCTATTTTTCATGCACAAATTCGGGGCGCTCAGAGTGAAAAAATACACGACAGACTAGTTTCAGATTTTATAACCTGAAGGCATGAATCGAGACGCAAATATTTCCTAATAGTAAAGTATTGACACTATCCAACCTGCCCTCTACTCTCAAACTTGCGGTAAAGAAATTAAATGGGCTGGTTTCTAAGCCACCTTAAGAATAATTAATCAAAACTAGGAGAAAGACATGGCACGCGTCACATTTGATTTCAGCGGCACCACCACCGTCGTGACTGGCGGCGCCAGTGGTATAGGCTTTACTTGCGCAGAATTAATAGCCCGTTGTGGTGGCAATATCATTATTTCGGCTAGCCGCAGTCCTGAAAAAACGGAAAAAGCCTTAGCACAATTACAAAAAGTTAATAGCAAGATTACAGTTCATTCATTTCCCTGCGAAGTTGGAACAGAAGATTCGGTTAAAGGATTTTTTGCAGCGATCAAGCAAGCAGGCATACGAGTAGATTATTTAATTCATAGTGCAGGCATCTCACCGAATACGGAATTTTTAGATCAAACCGCTAAAGAGTGGGACATGGTTTACAACACCAACACCACAGGAGCGTTTCTGGTGACGAAATATGCTGCGTTATCGATGAAAGACAATCCGACAATGGATGAGTTTCGCGGCAAGATTGTGTTGATCACTTCTACCAATGGCATTAACAGTCAAGATCCGGTTTCTGCTCACTATGATTCCTCTAAAGCTGCAGGGAATATGTTGGTGCGTACCGCTGCTGAACATTTATCAGAACATCAAATTTGTGTGAATGCCTTAGCACCGGGTTGGATAGAGACTGCGCTCAACAATACTTTGCCACCCGATGTACGTGAAAAAGAAACCGCAAAGATTTGGATGCGACGTTGGGCCAAACCAGAAGAGATGGCAGCATGTGCCGCGCATATTTTGACGATGCCGTATTACATGGGCCAAGTGTTAATGGCAGATGGTGGGTATCGATGACAATTAAATGATGCTTTTGTAGGGACGATT
>JAXISQ010000264.1:0-2832 GCA_034680505.1 Noviherbaspirillum sp. | reverse complement strand
TCCAGCTGCAGGTGCGTGGACAAATTTATTGTCGCCTAAATAAATCCCTACATGAGAGAAGGCGTGTTTGAGTGTTTTAAAAAACACGAGATCACCGGGTTGTAAATCTTCTTTTTCTACGCGTTCTCCTACTTTACTAATTTCAGCAGAGGTGCGTGGTAGTTCTTTGCCAGCAGATTCTTTAAATACATAACGTACTAAGCCACTGCAATCTAAGCCATGCTCTGGTGTGTTACCGCCGCGTTTGTAATGGATGCCGATTAAGGACAAGGCTTCGATTGCCATGCGTGATGTGCGGTCTACAAAACTCAATGGTGCATCAGATGTTGCAGTCGTGTTGGGTTCTTCATCTGCGTGAGCTGATTGTGCAAAGGAAGTCAGCACAATGATGACAGTCAATACAGTAATAATTGTAGAGCGACATTGTTTTACAAATGTTATCAATAGCGTCACCTTATGGTGATGGGGACTGCAGGAATGTAAGCGATGAGAGCGGTGTTGTCAAAATTTCGCTCTTCACGCTGTATTTTTGTTATGGACATGCTTGTCTTGTCATTGTTTTGTCGTTATCGCTTGAATTTTTTTCATGCGCGCTTTTTGTTTCAAATATTTGTAAAAATCTTCGCGTACAATCGCGCCTTTCTAAAAGGAGTTGTTATGCAAACTAAGCCAGTTCTCTCCCTCGCGGATGTTAAAAAAATTGTTGCTGCTGCTGAGGCAGAAGCGCTCGCTAATAAGTGGGCTGTCACGATCGCTGTTGCCGATGATGGTGGACATTTATTGTGGTTGCAACGTTTGGATGGTGCTGCTCCTGTTTCTTCGCATATCGCGCCTGCTAAAGCACGTACTGCAGCAATGGGTACACGTGAGACGAAGATTTATGAAGATATTATTAATAACGGTCGTTATTCATTCTTATCAGCCCCTACGATTGAAGGCATGCTCGAAGGTGGCGTTCCTATCATGGTGAATGGTCAATGCGTTGGTGCTGTTGGTGTTTCAGGTGTGAAATCAAGTGAAGATGCACAAATCGCTAAAGCAGGTATCGCTGCTTTGGGTCTATAAAAAATATTATCAAAATAAATATTTTCACTCTCGTTATTTTCATGAATAACGTTCAGAGTAAGTGAATGTGATGTGGTGGCAGGTTGCCCGTAGGTGTGCCTTCGAGCTATAATCGTTAGGTTTAGCTAATTTAACCTGCCGCCCGCTTATTCACTATCCATTTTCGTTCCGTTGCGATCTAGTTTGAGTTGTTCTGATATCAGAACGACAATAAAATCGCGCAGGCACCATGTAGCGGCAGGTAACAACAGGAGTTACCTTTGTCGCCATTCTCTTCGGCTCACACAGTGCCGGCCATTCTCGCCCTTGCAGATGGTTCTATTTTTTCCGGTTTTTCTATAGGCGCTACCGGTCATACCAGTGGCGAAGTCGTTTTCAATACAGCGATGACGGGCTATCAAGAAATTTTGACGGATCCTAGTTATAGCCGTCAGATTGTCACACTCACTTATCCTCACATTGGTAATACAGGTGTCAATCCAGAAGATGTGGAATCAAACAAAGTCCATGCAGCAGGTTTGATTATTCGTGATCTACCTTTGCAAGTTTCAAATTTTCGAGCGACGCAATCTTTATCTGATTATTTAAAAGCAGAGAACATTGTTGCTATTGCTGGTATTGATACTCGTAAGCTCACACGTTTGTTGCGTGAAAAAGGTGCGCAGAGTGGTGCGATTGTTGCCGGTGCTGATGCTACGCCTGAACAAGCATTGAAACTTGCACGTGAATTTACAGGTTTAGCAGGTTTAGATTTAGCTAAGGTGGTGTCCACTACCAAGTCCTATGAATGGACGCAAACAGAATGGAAATTGGGTGTGGGTTACGGACAACTAACGCAACCAAAATTTCATGTGGTCGCATTTGACTATGGTGTGAAATTTAATATTTTACGTATGTTGGCAGAGCGTGGATGCAAGGTCACAGTATTACCTGCGCAATCCACTGCTAAAGAAGCATTGGCATTCAAACCGGATGGGATTTTTCTCTCGAATGGTCCTGGTGATCCACAACCCTGTGATTACGCAATTACAGCAGCTCGTGAATTAATAGAAGGCGGCATGCCTACCTTTGGTATTTGTCTCGGTCATCAAATCATGGCACTTGCTTCTGGTGCACGCACAGTAAAAATGAAGTTTGGTCATCATGGTGCGAATCATCCTGTGCAAGATGTCGATACCAAGCAAGTTCACATCACTTCACAAAATCATGGCTTTGCAGTGGATCAGTCCACGCTGCCAGCAAATTGTCGTGTCACACATGTGTCGTTGTTTGATGGTTCATTACAGGGTTTTGCGCGCACGGATAAACCTGCTTTTTGTTTTCAGGGGCATCCGGAAGCATCACCGGGCCCACACGATATTGCACACTTGTTCGATCGCTTTGTCGCGATGATGGAGAAACACAAACATGGCTAAGCGCACCGACATTAAAAGCATACTCATCATTGGTGCTGGTCCTATCATTATTGGTCAGGCTTGTGAGTTTGATTATTCAGGCGCACAGGCTTGTAAAGCTCTGCGTGAAGAAGGTTACAAAGTTATTTTAGTAAACAGTAATCCTGCCACCATCATGACGGATCCTGAGATGGCAGATGTAACTTACATTGAGCCTATCACTTGGCAAATGTTAGAGCGCATCATCGCAAAAGAAAAGCCAGATGCGATTTTGCCGACCATGGGTGGACAAACCGCATTGAACTGCGCATTAGATTTACATAAGCATGGTGTATTGGAAAAATACAAATGCGAATTAATCGGCGCGACACCT
>JAXISQ010000263.1:0-2837 GCA_034680505.1 Noviherbaspirillum sp. | reverse complement strand
GAATATCGATTTGCGCCCAGATTAAAACCGGCTTTAGGTTGATATTCACCTGTGGGTAAGGTGAGATAGCCGCCCAAACCTAGATACTCGCCTTTATCGTGATTTGAATACGGCCAGAGTGCAAACAATAAGGTGGTGTCCCCTAGCCCTGAACTACCGGACAGACTGCTCAAGCTACCTGTGGGCTGTAATGAGCCTCCATTTAGCTGTAATGTGAATGCAGCAGGATATTTATCAACTTCAAAAGTCCATGCAGTTCTGACTTGCACTTGTTCTAGTTTGAAGCCTGGTCCTTTGGTCGCAACATTATTTTGATACAGGTCGTTACGTTCACTGATTAAATAAGAGACTAGTAACTGTCTATTACCAGGCTTAGGCGCAACTAGATCTCCCGGCAATAGGTCGATCGCCTGCGCAGCGTGGTTGGCAGTCAAACACAGGGCGAGGATGCATATTTTTGCGGACCAAAGTCGCATACGTTTGTTGCCTATTTATTATTAAATGAAATCAACTTTTGCATTTATTTTTTAAGAATCAATATACAAAGTATTGAGAGCACAGTAGATTTCATGCATGAAATTAAATGATTGAGTTGATAGTACCTTAAATAGTGAAATTAGATGACGGGTCTGTCATTTTTATCGTGCTAGTACTGAATATCATGCTGTTTGGGTTACTTTGGTTTTAATTTGTTATTCCTTAGTTTGTTATTTCCAATAAAAGATTAGAGAAATGATTGCACCATGTTGCTAAAAATTCTGTTGGTTGAAGACGAAATCAAGATTGCTGAATTTGTTATTCCTAATCTCATTCAATGCGGCTATACGGTAGATCACATCAAGGATGGTGCTGAGGGATTAGCTGCCATCTTAGATGGCGATTATGGGTTGGTGTTATTGGATGTGATGTTGCCAACTATAGATGGATTCACGATTTTAGAAAAAGTGCGCCAATCAGGTAATACTATTCCGATTATCTTTTTAACAGCGAAAGGGGATTTGCCTGATCGACTGCAAGGTTTTGAGCGGGGGGCTGATGATTACCTAGCTAAGCCATTCTTTGTGGAAGAGTTAATCGCTAGGATTAAGGCAATTGCATCCCGCAAAAATAATGTTATTTCGGATGAAGTGACGATCGGTGGTTTAACTATCAATAAAATAAGTAATCGCGCAGAATGGGTAGGTACATCGGCTATATTGAGTCAGCGTGAATTTAGTTTGATTGAATATTTAATGCGATCACCTAATTATATTTTTTCTCGCAAACAAATCTTAAAGCATGTCTGGGGGATTAGCTTTAATCCTGAGACCAATGTGGTGGATGTTTATATACAGAGAATACGAAAAAAATTAAATCGTAAAAATACGAATAATCTGCCATTCCCAATTGAGACGGTACGAGGCGTGGGTTACACATTCCGTTTGGAGCATGAATAATGCAGAAGTCTTTTAAAAATCATGTCTTCATTCGAATTTTCTTTGCAGTTTTTTTTGTCATTTTGGTTAATCGTTTTATTTCCAAAGCATTAATGCCTGGTGTGGTGACTGATCATGTTGTGCATGATATGAGTCAAGCATTATTGGTATGTGAAAACAAGACTTCTGATGTCAACGAATTTTTTATATGCGCAAATAAAAATCGCCAAGAAGATATTTCTTTGAGTATGGCAAATTCATATGTTCTGTGTTCAGAGGAAAATAAAAAAGATAATCCGGTTGTGGAAGTAAATATCAATGCCTGCAAAAATTTTAGAGATGTAGAGAGTGCAAGCAATGAAAAAAAATTCTTGCCTGATTCACTTGTTTTATTAAACAAGACTGTAGATGATCAAGATTGGATAGCGGTTGCTCTACATGAAAATCAGAGCGCTGCGATGTTATTGGTTAGAAAAAATGATATCGATAAAATTGTGAAAGATGCATGGGGTTGGCGCGATCAGATTATTGTTTATTCCCTGCCTGCTTTACTTTTATCTGTACTGTTATTAACTATTTATTTAACTGGCGCTGTAGTAAGTCCCTTATTTCGTATAGAGCGGAAATTGCGACGTATATCATCCGATAATTTAGGTCGACCTATTGATTTAACAGTTCCCTATAAAGAATTTCAAAGTTTTGTAGATGTGTTTGATGATATGCGTAATCGCTTGCATGAAGGATTTATTCAGATGCGACGCTTTTCTGCAGACGCATCCCATGAGTTGCGTACGCCACTGACTATTTTGCGCGGTAATGCAGAAAAGTTAATCGCTGATTTGCCATTGGGTAGTGAGTCGCAAATTAAAATGCGTTTAATGAGTGATGAAATTGAGCGCTTAATTGAAATTACAGAAAAGCTTTTACTGTTATCGCGTGCAGACGCACGTAGTATTCAAGCTGAAATGCGAGAAATATCGCTCAGTGACATGTTGAATCAATTAGTAGCTGACGCTGATTTATTCCGTTCTTCGGTAAAAATCACCAGTGAGATTCAGTCGGGAGTGCATTGGAATTGTGATGAGAGTTTAATTCATCAAATTATCTACAATATTTATACCAATGCGATTAAATACAACATTGAAAAAGGTTGGATACATTTTAATTTAGAAAAAACCAAAGAGGGATTTACTTTGGCTATTTCTAATCCAACAAAAAATCCACCTATAGATTTGTCTGGGAAGGCATTTGAGCGCTTTTATCGTGGAGATTCAGCCCATGCCAGAGCCATCGACGGCATAGGTTTGGGTCTAAGTCTATCTTTAGAGATCGCTAAAATTCATCAAGCTACGATGAGCCTGAGTGTAGATGAAGATAATGTGGTGACAACCACTTTGCGTTATCCCGCTAATACTTAAATTG
>JAXISQ010000262.1:0-2862 GCA_034680505.1 Noviherbaspirillum sp. | reverse complement strand
TTGACCGGTGACAACGACACCATCCTCTGGTTGTTTAGTCTTGTAATTAATCACACCACCTATGGTGTTAGGACCATAACGTAGTGAGCTAGCTCCTTTAAGTACTTCTATACCTTCCATACGCTGTATGCGTGGGTTGTAATAGCGACCATTGCCAGTGAATGCACCAGGGGCTACGGGCACACCATCTTCCAGAACAAGTAGTTTATTTTCATTGGCACTCAGTCCTCGTAGGCCTATATTTGCAACCACGGCACTCTCTTCTTCAGGCTTAATCACAATACCGGGCACATTTTTAAGTGCAGCTTCCGTTGACATTGGGCGTAAAAATTCTAGTTCTTCTTTTTTGACGACAGCCACTGATCCTGGGATTTTTTCGATTTCTAAATCACTACTTCCCACCACATCTATTCTTGGAAGCATTTTTTCAGAGGATTCCTGCGCCCAAGCCAGGGTTGGACAAAGCAATATGACGGAAACCGCTGCGGCAATAGGTTTATGTTGGAAAACCCTTTGTCTTTTGGGGCTTTGGGATTGCGGCAAGTTCTTGCTCATGGCTCATTAACCTTCAATTTATAAATGCGAATCATTCTCATTCTAATTTGAATTTCGTAAAGACACAAGCAATTGATTACTTTGTTTTTCTTACATGGCTGGGCCTCCGCTGCCTCCAAAATTGTTATCTAAATATAAATCTTCGAACTATTGCGCTCAATTACACCGTTGGATGAACGTCAACAGATAAATAAAGAAGATAAATAGAAGTGCTAATACTCAAAAACAGAACTGTTTCTGTTTTTCTCACCAGCGTTAAAAAAGCTAATTGGGGAATGACTTGAATGACAGCTAGGCTAGGCTTAGCCCATTCAATAACAACGTGATGATTTAGGAATGACGATGGGAGTCTTTGATAATTGGAAGATTGATGCCATCACAGACATTGGTATCCGTCTTTAACAACATAGCAATACAACTATTTATTGCAAAGTTTGTATGGTGACTTGCACTGCATGGGATTCATCACGTATCCAAATTTCACCATCTTGAATGGTGACTTGAATTTGCATGGTGCGCTGACACAAAGCTTCTAGCGCGGCTACGGTCTCTGCATCTAATTGCAATACGGTTAAATTTTTTGCACGTGAAAGTTTGTTTGCGATTTGCTTCCACCATATCTGCGCATTATTGCCATAAGCGTAAATTATGACGCGCTCTGCTCTACCGCAGGCCTTGAGTATGCGACGTTCTTCAGGTTGCCCTAACTCTATCCAGAGTTGTATCGCACCCGTTAAATCTTTTTGCCACAAATCTGGTTCATCCACATCAGAAATGCCCTTAGCTAATTCAAGTGATTCATTCGCGTGTAAGGCAAAGACCAAAACACGCGTCATCATGCGCTGTAATGTCTCAGAAGGATGGCAAGCGATGTTCAATGGATGATCAGCGTAGTAATGCCTGTCCATATCGGCGACTTGTAATTGTGCTTTATAGATAACAGATTTGAGAGCCATAACTTGTTTCAAAAATTAAATGTCTAAAAATATTTCAGGCTCGGTCACAGTGCTGAAGCACATAAATACTCACACAATCATCACCGAAATTCTCAAGATGTGCACACTGCCTTGATTTTAACCACGAATAACTAGATCAACGAAATCAACGGTTTAGATTAAGCCTAAGAAAGTCATCCACAGACTTACCCACTGAAATTGTGGATAAGCTTAAAATTATTTTGATGTTTGTTTTTATTAAATTATTTTTTTAAATGAATTAATTTTAATCTTGCACTCATTTCGTGCGTATTCATTTCACCAACAAAAAACAGCAATATAAAAACTAATAGCGTTTTGCGACTTCTTCTAGCATGACTTCGGTTGCACCACCACCTATAGCAAGTATGCGTGCATCACGCCACAAACGCTCTATGGGTGCTTCGCGCATATAACCCATCCCACCATGAAATTGCTGACATGTTTGCACAACTTCATTCACTAATTCACCAGTCAATGCTTTAAGCATAGAGACTTCCTGCACGATGTCATGTCCTTGTGTGACTGACCAAGCGCAGTGATACATAAATTCTCGTGCAGCGCGCGTTTTTGCATCCAACATGGAAAGTCGTTGACGTATGGTTTGTTGATCCCATAAAGATTTACCAAAAGCCTGTCGTTCACGCACATAATCTAAAGTGAGTTGTAACGCTCGTGTGCTACAACCTATTGCCATGGCAGCTAAGGCTATACGCTCTGTTTGTAAATTTTTCATCAAAGAATAAAATCCCTGATGTTCTTCACCTAACAATGCTTCAGGTCCTAGTCTCACATTATCCAAAACTAATTCAGCAGTATCAGAACTTAGCCAACCTGTTTTATCCAAAGAGCGACCTACACTAAATCCAGGCGTATTCTTTTCTACGATGAACATAGAAATTTGATGTTTGCCAGGACCAGTACGCGCTGCAATGAAATAGAGATTAGCGTGCACACCATTCGTTATAAATAATTTTGATCCATTCAAGATCCAACTATCTCCATCGCGCTTAGCTTGCGTACGCATAGCCGCCACATCGGAGCCTGAACCAGCCTCTGTCATGGCTACAGCAGTAATACAATCTCCGCTAATAATGCTAGGCATATAGCGCTGTTTTTGCACTGGATTGCCTGCATGATGTAAATGTGGACTAGCCATATCAGTATGTACCAATACCGTAATCACAAAACCTGCAAAAGTAGATTGCGATAGTGCTTCTGCAAAAACCAAGTTTGTAATCGCATCGCACTCAGCACCACCATAAGCAGATTCAAACATCAAACCCATTAAGCCTGCTTGGCCTAAGCGCTTTAAAACATCACGCGGCACATA
>JAXISQ010000261.1:0-2890 GCA_034680505.1 Noviherbaspirillum sp. | reverse complement strand
ACTGAAGCCAATTTTTCTACCTACCGGCGTTTCGCCTTTCGCGATTCGTATGTCGAGTATGGACTTCGCAATATCGTAGGCGTCATCCACACTCACTTTGGCTGTGGAGGTGAGAGGATCCAGTAGTGTTCCAGCAGCACGCGCTTTTAACAACTTGTGGGCATAGCGGCTGGCCTGAGTAGACATCAGCATGGGAATTCTCCGGCTTGATTATTAAAATATTACTGATTAGTCACAATCTAAACTTGATGATATACATTCTCTGAGTGGTGTGCAAATAATTATTTAACTCATTGATTTTAAATAATTAAATTCAGCCTTATGGTTCCGGTTAGCATTCTCGATTGCCCTTAATAATTGGGGGCAAAGGCCAGAATTTCAATGCTGGAATAGGCTTATTTCTCCCCTCAGCTCGCTAGATTTTGATTGCCTTGGCGTAAACTCTGACCTTGCGGTTAAGGCATCATTTGGAGAGCATTTATGGAAGTCTCATTTAAAGAAGAAATCGCATCTTTGCAGCTAGGCGCAGGCGAAGTGTTCTATGGCGAAGGCATACTCGCCATCACCAAGGCCTTGTTGCAATCAGGTGTGGCTTACGTAGGAGGCTATCAGGGCTCGCCGGTATCGCATTTACTTGATGTGATGGTGCAGGCAAAAGATTATCTAGAGACCTTAGGCGTACAGGTGCAAGCCTGCTCAAACGAAGCGGCTGCTGCTGCCATGTTGGGAGCGTCGATTCATTATCCAATTCGTGGTGCCGTCACATGGAAGTCTATTGTGGGTACCAATGTCGCTGCTGATGCATTGGCTAATCTCTCTTCACCCGGTGTGACTGGCGGTACTTTAATTGTGGTGGGTGAAGATTATGGTGAAGGCGCTTCAGTGGTACAAGAACGCACCCATGCCTTTGCGATGAAATCTAGCATGCTCTTATTTGATCCTCGTCCCGAGTTGTCGCATATGGTGGAGATGGTTGAGCATGCTTATGCTGTATCCGAAGCGTCGAACATGCCAGCTATGATGGAATTACGTATACGCGCATGTCATATGCGCGGAAGCTTCATCGCAAAAGAAAATAAAAAACCTAAGATTTCACAACATGCAGCACTGCGAGATCCGGCTGATTTTAGTTATGCAAAGTTAGCGCATCCACCAGCCACCTTTGCACATGAAAAATTAAAAATCAGTGAACGAATTCCTGCGGCCCAGCGATACATTCTTGATCATCATTTGAATGAAGAACATGAAGGTAAGCGAACTGATATAGGCATTATTATTCAAGGTGGTTTATACAACACACTGATTCGTGCCTTACATCAGTGTGGCGTTGCAGATGTATTTGGACAATCCGACATTCCACTTTTAGTGTTAAATGTTACTTTCCCTTTAGTGCCAGAGCAGATTGCGCAATTTGCAAAAAATAAAAAATCCTTGCTCATCATAGAAGAAGGTGCACCTGCTTACATTGAGCAAGAAATTGCAACAGCTTTGCACCGCACACAAAGTACAACGCGTTTGCATGGAAAAGATTTATTGCCAGCAGCAGGCGAGGTGAATGCAGAAGTCATGATGCAGGGCTTAGTGAAATTCTTGCAGCAATCCTTGCCAGAGTTGAATACGCAATCATTGCAAACAACATTAGCAGCATTAGCAACACGTCGTAATGTAATTGCAGAGAAATTTGATGCGCATTTGCCAGCACGCCCACCTGGGTTTTGTATAGGTTGTCCTGAACGCCCTGTGTTTGCAGCTTTAAAAATGGCACAGCAAGATGTGGGACCTCTACACATTGCAGCCGACATAGGTTGCCATTCCTTTGCGACCTTTGAACCGTTTTCTTCAGGTCATTCCATATTGGGTTATGGCATGAGCTTAGCAAGTCGTGCGGGTGTGTCACCAGTAATGCAAAGACGCGTGTTATCGATTATGGGTGATGGTGGATTTTGGCATAACGGTTTACTCACAGGTGTGCAATCAGCCTTGTTCAACGGCGATGATGCAGTGCTCTTGATTTTTAAAAATGGTTATACCTCTGCAACGGGTACACAAGCGATTATTTCAACACCGGATGAAAAAATAAAATCAGCAGCATCTGACAAACTCATGAGCTTAACGGCAACAAATACCACCATAGAAAAAACACTAGAAGGCTTGGGTGTGCAGTGGTTAAAAACAGTACATGCTTATCGCGTCTCTGCAATGCGTGAAGTATTAAAAGAAGCCCTCACTACAGATTTTTCTGGTCTTAAAGTCATTATTGCTGAGGGTGAGTGTCAACTAGAAAGACAAAGAAGAATTCGTCCTTGGCTTGCTGACTTACTCAAACGTGGACAACGTGTAGTGCGTGTTAAATATGGTGTGGATGAAGATGTCTGCACAGGTGATCATGCTTGTATGCGACTCTCTGGCTGTCCGACATTAACCTTAAAAGATAATCCCGATCCTTTGAAAGTCGATCCAGTGGCAACCGTGATAGATGGTTGTGTCGGTTGTGGATTGTGTGGTGAGAACGCGCATGCAGCAACCTTGTGTCCAAGTTTTTATAGAGCGGAAGTGATACAACATCCAAATAGTTGGGAGCGATTAGTAGCGCAGTTGCGTCGTGTGTTTTTTAACTTTATACAGCCAGCTTAATATGTCACAGCAACCAATTTCTTTATTGATTTGTGCACTAGGCGGTGAGGGTGGTGGCGTACTCACAAAATGGCTCATTGATGCAGCACGTTTATCTGGCTATCCTGCGCAGAGCACATCGATACCAGGTGTAGCGCAGCGAACTGGTGCTACAACGTATTTCATCGAAGTGTATCCACAAAAGTTAGCTAGCTTAAATGGTCGTCAACCCATATTCAGTCTTAGCCCCATACCGGGTTCTGTTGATGCAGTGATT
>JAXISQ010000260.1:0-2892 GCA_034680505.1 Noviherbaspirillum sp. | reverse complement strand
GCTCTGTTGGTGAATTTGATATCGCCTTAGCGCATCAACTGTATCAACGTTTATTTGGCAGCATTAAAAATAAACTTGCTGACTTAGATCATTTGGTTGTGGTGCCTGCAGGTCCATTGGCAAGTTTGCCGTTTTCATTGTTGGTTGAAACTGCACCTACCAATCAACGTTATGCCGATGCAAGTTGGTTGATAAAACGTGTAGCGATTTCCCATGAGCCTTCATTACGTTCATTTTATTTGCAGCGTACAACTGCAGCATTAAATCAACCAACGAAATCTTTACTTGCATTTGGCAATCCACGATTACAAGGTAAGTCAGAGAAAAAAGCGTCAAGCTCAACTTTATCTGCTTTAGCGACTAGCTGCCGTCAAGATGGACCGGCATCGGGTGATTTAATTCGTTCCTTAGCGCCATTACCTGAAACAGCTGATGAACTCAAAGTTGTGAATCGTGTGTTATCAGCAAAAAATAAAACAGGTTCAGTAGTTCATGTCAGTGATGCAGCAACAGAACAACAATTGCGTTCAGAATCATTGGGTGATTATCGTGTCTTGTATTTTGCAACGCATGGTTTATTACCGGGTGAATTGAAATGTCAGGCAGAACCTGCTTTAGTGTTAACTCCACCGTCATCACCAGTCAGTCGCGCGAACGATGGTTTATTAGAAGCGAGTGAAATTGCGAGCTTGCGACTGAATGCTGATTTAGTGGTGCTGTCTGCTTGTAACACCGCAGGTAGTGCAGGTAAGTTTGGTGGTGATGCATTATCAGGTTTAGCTGAATCCTTCTTTTATGCGGGTGCGCGTAGTTTAGTAGTGAGTCACTGGCAAGTATCTTCAAAAGCAACGGCCGAATTAATGTCGGGTATGTTTGAAGCCTTAGGTCCGGATTTAACTGGTGGGGCCGCACGCTCGCTACAAACCTCGCAATTAAAACTAATTAAACAAGAGAAGACTGCGCATCCTTTGTTTTGGGCGGCGTTTGTGATTGTGGGTGATGGGCGTGAAGATGCTTTATTGCCACTGCCGCGTTCTGCTCGTCCTCGTTCATAGGTGGTCATGATGTGGCAATTCAATTATTTATCTTTGTTGATTAAATCACTGGCATCACTTGCCATGTTTATCGCTGTGACTGCGCATGCGCAGTTTGTAGTGATGGATGTACGTGGTGCGCCTTTTAAATCAGGTCAGTCGATTGCTGCAACGGCAGTGATTAATCTGAAAGAAGGTGAGCGTTTATCTGCAATTGGCCCTGATGGAAAGACCGTGACTTTACGTGGTCCTTTTTCTGGTCCGCTTGCGCCTAAGGCAGATACCGTTCCAGATTCCAAACAGGCGTTGGCTGCTTTACTAGTTAATCGTGATGCACGAACTAAATCTGTTGGTGTGGTGCGTGCTGGTACGGCTAGTGTGAAAACACCAGAGCCAGAATTAATCGACATCACACGTGGTGGGCCACGTTGTTTACGCGAAGGGGATAAACCTTTGCTATGGCGTCCGAATAAATCAACTGAACAAAAATTTGTGATTTATCCAGGTGATCGGTCATGGCGTGCTGATTTTGTGTGGGAGAGTGGGCAAGACAGAATACAAATGCCAGATCTAAGTAAATTCGATGGCATGACAACCTTGTTAGTGAATATCGATCAGCAAGAATTTGTGATTACCTTAACGACAGTTCCTACATCGATTACGAATGATTTTATTCGTGCAGCATGGATGTTAGAAAAAGGTTGTGTACAACAAGCCGATGCTTTACTTAAATCACTCTCTGAGAGTGCATCGATTGGTAGTACTAATCCCAGATGAGTAATAAACTCAGTTGGAAGCAGTTTGCGTCTGGCATAGGCGTAGCTTTAGGTGCGACAGCACTTGCTTCGCTGTTGTCACTGAATTTGAGTTTATTTAAGAGCTTAGAAAATTCAGCAGCGGATATTCGTATCGCGGCTATGCAGCCACCTGAGCCGCAGTCTGAACAGATTGTGGTTGCAGCACTCACTGTAGATACATTAAAACAATTTGCTTATCGCTCTCCTGTTTATAGAGAGTTTCTAGCGCAATTACTGATTGAGTTAGAAGCTAAAGGTGCGAAAGCTGTGGGTCTTGACGTATTGATTGATTCACCAACTGAAGAAAACAAAGATCAGTTATTAGCCAAGACTTTGCGTGAAATGACGATTCCTGTTTTTGTCAGTTATACGGTGACAAAATCAATTGTGGATGAAGATCAGTTATCGTATCTGAATGTCTTTGTTCCTGAAAAATTACGTGCAGCTGCCAATCTCGCCACCGATCCTTTTGATGGCACGGTGAGATGGATTTTTCCTGGTGAGAATGAAGCTGGCATGCCCATGGGTTTTGCCCGACGTGGTGCACAGATTGCAGGTGTCACTAGCAATAAAGAATGGACGCAAATTGCTTGGCGTCCGCATGCAGCAGATGGCGCAACACCATTTAAAACATTTCCTGCGCATGCGATTAAGGTCATGCCTAAGGCATGGTTTGAAGGAAAAATTGTTTTAATTGGCGCAGTACTTTCTATTACCGATAAACATCGCACACCATTAGCGATTGTGGATGATGGTGATGATGGTGTGATGCCAGGGATTTTAGTGCAAGCACACGGACTGTCGCAGCTGATTGAACACAGACAGCCGCATGTCATTACAACTGAAAAAATTGTATTGGTGAGTTTGTTGATGGCCTTAATTGGTATATCAATTGGCTTATTAGGTAGAGGATTGTTAATTAGTGTGTCTATCGGTTTTTGTGCAGTGCTCGCTTTATGGCTAATAGGATTTTTTGGATTCAGAGCAGGCTTGCCTTTGTTGCCTTTAGTCGGACCAACATTGTCTATGGCATTTGCTTTATGGATGATGGACATGTTGAT
>JAXISQ010000259.1:0-2895 GCA_034680505.1 Noviherbaspirillum sp. | reverse complement strand
TTCCTTCCCCAGAAAAAAACCAGATCCCCTGCCCATGCTCACAGTTTGTCGTGATTTTTCATTAAATCCCGCTCAAGTCTTAGCCATTGGTGATTCCTCGAATGATGCGCAGGCCGCCCGCGCAGCAGGATGTAAAGTTTTTGCCGTACCTTACGGCTATAACCACGGCCAGCCTGTACAGTCGATTGATTCCGATGGTATAGTCGATTCGTTACTTTTTGCGGCTAATCGCATTGCCGTCTGATCTACAACATCATGCTCCTCACTAAAAAACCTAAGCTGCTTGCCCCAGGTGCCTTTGAGGCCTGGCTATGGCGACGCTGGCTGACGCACTGAGATTGAAATTGCGCAGTCTGTGGGTTAACTCTTTTTAACTTCCCCGCAGGTTTTTTAAAGTCTCACGCCGCTCATTTACAATAGCGGCCCGGAGAGGAACATGACAGAACTTGAATTCAAATCGCTAGCCGCAGAAGGCTATAACCGCATTCCACTCTTAGCAGAAGCATTTGCGGATCTGGAAACACCGCTCACTCTTTATCTCAAACTCGCTCAAACACAAAACGCAGGCAAAAATACATTTTTGCTGGAATCGGTTGTGGGTGGCGAGCGATTCGGTCGCTATTCTTTTATCGGACTGCCCGCATCGACCCTGTTGCGCAGCTATGGCAATCGGATTGAAGTCGTTGATAATGGCAAAATCATAGAAAGCATTAACGGTAATCCGTTAGATTTCATCGCTGAATTTCAAGCGCGTTATAAAGTAGCACTCACACTAGGTCTACCGCGTTTTTGTGGTGGTCTTGCCGGTTACTTTGGTTACGATGCAGTGCGCTATATAGAACCACGTTTAGCAAACAGTGCACCTAAAGATGATTTGCAGCTTCCAGATATACAGCTTTTGTTAACAGAAGAACTGGCTGTTATTGATAATCTCTCCGGCAAACTTTATCTGATTGTTTATGCCAATACGCAGCAACCAGAAGCTTATGCAAAAGCACGTCAACGATTAAAAGATTTACGTACCATGTTGCGACGTGCAGTCGATGCACCCGTCACTTCTAGCTCAGTCAGAACTGAAGCCATACGTGATTTTGATAAAGCAGACTATCTCGCTGCTGTACTCAAAGCCAAAGAACTGATCATGGCAGGCGACTTAATGCAAGTGCAAATAGGTCAACGTATACGCAAGCCGTATGTCGATTCACCTTTATCACTCTACCGCGCATTACGTTCACTCAATCCATCGCCGTATATGTATTTTTATAATTTCGGTGATATGCAAATCGTTGGCAGCTCACCAGAAATTTTAGTGCGCAATGAAAGTGTGAAAGACGGCGGCAAGAAAGTCACCATACGACCATTAGCAGGTACTCGCCCTCGCGGCAGCACAGCCGAGCAAGATATTCAACTTGCTACAGAATTACTCGCTGACCCTAAAGAAATTGCTGAACATGTGATGTTGATTGATTTAGCGCGCAATGACATCGGTCGCATTGCTGAAATCGGTAGCGTCAAAGTCACCGATAAATTCGTGATTGAAAAATATTCTCACGTACAGCACATCGTCTCCAATGTAGAAGGCGCTCTCAAACCAAATATGTCTAACCTAGATGTATTACGTGCGACCTTCCCTGCAGGCACCTTATCTGGCGCACCTAAAGTACGTGCTATGGAAATCATAGACACACTAGAACCAGTTAAACGTGGCATCTACGGTGGCGCTTGCGGTTATTTATCGTTTGGTGGCGAAATGGATTTAGCAATTGCGATACGCACAGGCGTCATCAAAGACGGCATGCTCTATGCACAAGCTGCTGCAGGCATTGTTGCTGATTCCGTCCCTGAAATGGAATGGCAAGAAACCGAGAATAAAGCACGCGCTGTATTAAGAGCAGCAGAACAAGTACAAGATGGCTTGGACGGGGAGATCTGACATGCTACTCATGATCGATAACTACGACTCCTTCACATACAACCTAGTGCAATACTTTGGTGAGCTCGGTGAAGATGTACACACCTATCGCAATGATGAAATCACTTTAGAAAAAATCACTGCACTGAAACCGGATCGCATTTGTATTTCACCTGGCCCTTGCACACCGAATGAGGCTGGCGTCTCCGTACCTTTACTACAAAATTTTGCAGGTAAGTTACCGATACTAGGTGTGTGCTTAGGCCATCAAAGTATAGGTGCTGCATTTGGTGGAAAAATTATCCGAGCGCAGCAAGTCATGCATGGCAAAACTTCTGTGATCCATCACACTGGCACAGGTGTTTTTAAAAACATACCGAATCCTTACACAGTGATTCGTTATCACTCACTGGCGATTGAACGTTCTTCACTACCTGATTGTTTAGAAGTCACAGCATGGACAGAAGATGGTGAAATCATGGCAGTGCAACATAAAGAATTTGCCATAGAAGGTGTGCAATTTCATCCAGAATCGATTTTGTCCGAGCATGGTCACGCCTTATTGAAAAACTTTCTCGAAACTTAAATCTAGTCATGACTCTCACACCACAACAAGCGCTACTACGCTGCATTGAACATCGCGAAATTTTTCACGATGAAATGCTAGATTTATTCCGACAAATCATGGGTGGAGAAATGTCACCTGTCATGATTGCTGCACTCACCATGGGTCTGCGTGTTAAAAAAGAATCCGTGGGTGAAATTGCAGCAGCAGCACAAGTGATGCGCGAATTTGCTGCCAAGGTAACTGTAGAAAATAGTGACAACTTATTAGACATCGTTGTCACAGGTGGTGACGGCGCTAACACTTTCAACATCTCTACTGCCTCTATGTTTGTAGCTGCTGCTGCAGGTGCGCGTGTCGCCAAACATGGTGGTCGCAGTGTCTCCTCTTCCTCTGGCAGCGCAGATGTGCTTGAAGC
>JAXISQ010000258.1:0-2919 GCA_034680505.1 Noviherbaspirillum sp. | reverse complement strand
ATTTTTAGGTCGCCGTCGTGGTTGGATGTTCCTCACACAACTGTGTTTAATGCTCGTGATAGCAGCGATGGGATTTTATTCACCGCAAAATGATTTAAGCATGATTGTGTTTTTAGCAGGAACGATTGCTTTTTTATCTGCCAGTCAAGACATCGTGATTGATGCTTATAGACGCGAAATTTTAGCGGATGATGAACAAGGCTCTGGTACAGCTTTATTCGTCAATGCTTATAAAATTTCTACCTTAGTACCTGGATCACTCTCTTTAATTTTGTCCGACTTTTTAAGTTGGCAAATCGTGTTTTCTATTACCGCACTTTTCATGTTGCCGGGCCTAGTAACCAGTTTAATGATTCGTGAGCCAACAATGTATGGCCAACCACCAGCGAATTTGCGTGAAGCTGTGGTCTTACCTTTTAAAGAATTTATCAATCGTAGTGGTTGGTCACATGCACTCACTATCTTGGCATTTATTTTTCTGTATAAATTAGGTGATTCCATGGCCACCGCATTGGCTACACCTTTTTATATCGATTTAGGATTTTCACGCACACAAATTGGCTTAGTCGCAAAAAATGCGGGCTTGTGGGCTAGCCTAGCCGGTGGAATTTTAGGTGCAGTCTGGTTAGAAAAAACAGGGATTAATCGTGGCTTGTGGGTGTTTGGCGTATTGCAATCGATAGCCATTTTAGGTTTTGCCTTGTTAGCAAAAGTCGGTGTCGGTGCAGCAGAATTAAATACACTCTTACTCGGTTTTGTCATTGGCTTAGAAGCCTTTGCAGTAGGTTTGGGTACGGCAGCATTTACCTCGTTTATTGCCACGACCACAGATGCACGTTACACCGCTACACAATTTGCTCTATTCACGAGCTTATCAGCCGTGCCTCGCACTTTCTTTAATGCGATAACAGGTTACATCGTCGCTGAAACAGGCTGGTTTCATTTCTTCTTAATTTGTTTTGTTCTCTCCATACCGGGTATGTTGTTGCTGCCTAAAATTGCTCCTTGGTCGTCGCCAACGCAAACACCACCACCAACTACAAACTGAATAATGTAATCAGCATGTTGAACATACTCTGGTTAGGATTTTTTCTAATAGCAGCAATTAGTGCGAGTTGGCGCTGGTTGATGATGAGTGACCCAACTGTGTTTGCGCTGATGATAGAAAGCCTGTTTGCTATGGCTAAGCTATCCGTTGAAGTCATGTTGGTCATGTTTGGCACGCTCACACTGTGGTTAGGATTTTTACGCATAGCAGAGCGTGCTGGCATAGTGGAATCCTTAGCGCGCTTACTCACACCTTTGTTTGCGCGACTGATGCCCGATGTACCTGCTGGTCATCCTGCACTGGGCTTAATTACTTTAAATTTCACAGCAAACGCTTTAGGTTTAGATAATGCAGCCACACCCATAGGTTTAAAAGCCATGCGTGCCTTGCAAGAACTCAATCCTATGCCTTTGTTTGCAACCAATGCACAGATTTTATTTTTAGTCTTAAATGCATCATCACTGACTTTGCTGCCTGTTTCTATTTTTATGTATCGCTTACAGCAAGGCGCATCTGATCCTACTTTAGTTTTTCTGCCTATCTTGTTAGCGACTTCTGCTTCAACCTTAACCGGTCTTTTAGTCGTAGCAGCAGTACAAAGATTAAAGTTATGGGATCCCGTTGTTATGGCATGGTTAGGTTCAGTAGCGATCATATTAATTTCTCTGATGGCGATATTAGCTACCCTTTCAACTGCAATGCTTGCAGTCGCATCTTCATTAGTTGGTAATCTACTTTTATTTGGATTGATTTTGTTTTTCTTGGTGGTGGCAACACTACGTCGTGTATCTGTCTATGAAACTTTTATAGAAGGTGCAAAAGAAGGTTATGAAGTAGCAAAAAATCTTTTGCCGTATTTAGTAGCGATGTTATGTGCAGTTGGCGTGTTTCGCGCTTCAGGTGCTTTAGATAGTGTGTTAAATGGCATACGTTGGTTGGTCGAGTCTATTGGTTGGGATAGTCGCTTTGTAGATGCATTGCCCACTGCGATGGTGAAACCATTTTCAGGCAGTGCTGCACGCGCATTACTCATTGAGACCATGAGTAATAAAGGTGTGGATAGTTTTGCAGCACTGCTTGCTGCAACGATGCAAGGCAGTACTGAAACTACGTTTTATGTATTGGCAGTGTATTTTGGTGCCGTTGGTATACAACGCGCTCGGTATGCAGTGGCATGCGCCTTGGCTGCTGATTTAGCCGGAGTGTTGGCTGCAATTGCAGTGTGTTACTGGTTCTTTGGATAAAGTATCTTATTCAATCACCATATTCAATGACTAAGGGTGAATGATCAGAGAATCGTTCATCTTTATATACATAAGCTGCTTTTGCTTTTGCATTCAATCCTGCACTCGCAATTTGATAATCAATACGCCAACCTACATTATTAGCCCAAGCTTGTCCGCGATTACTCCACCACGTATAAGCTTCACCAGTAGTATCAGGATGCAGTGAACGATACACATCACACCAACCTAACTCATCTAAAATACGCGACATCCACGCACGCTCCTCTGGCAAGAAGCCAGAATTTTTTTGATTACTCTTCCAGTTTTTTAAATCAATTTCTTTGTGTGCGACATTCCAGTCACCACAAATCACAACTTCTCTACCTGATTGAATGAGCTTAGCTAAATGCGGAAAGAACGCATCCATGAAGCGAAACTTGGCTTGTTGTCTTTCATCGCCAGATGAACCAGAAGGGCAATACACTGAGACCACAGTGAGATCAGCATAATCACACTGCACATAACGTCCTTCAGCATCAAACTCTAGATTGCCAAAACCAAGTTGATGTTGTAAAGCTGGCGTACGGCTGTAAACCCCCGTGCCTGAGTAACCTTTTTTCTCAGCATAATGAAAATAGCCGTGAT
>JAXISQ010000257.1:0-2926 GCA_034680505.1 Noviherbaspirillum sp. | reverse complement strand
TGGGCTTCTTCAAAAAATGGCGCCATACTTTCTTGTGTGATCGGGCGTGTGTCAAACACACGAATTGTTTTACCTGCAAACTGATGAAAGTCAGTCAGATTGTCATCCATGCGTGCATGAAAACTACCCATACCGAATACAGGTATGTCGGTTCTTTCGTAATACCCAAATAAAGACGCAGAAGAATATGAACGCGTCATCAGCACACCATCTTCTGGCATATCGCGCATGAGCACGGAGAGTAATTGTGGTGTTTCTTTGTGCATGACAATTGCAGCATGCAGCTTCATGTTTTGCCAAGTTGATGCAGGCATATGCGCGAGCAAAGCTAAGGCAATAATATGCGGCACACCTAAGAAAACAGTCCACAGACTCAAGCGTCGTATTTGATTTGATGAGCAGACTTGCGCAACAAATATAAAAACAAAGGGGAGGAAAGCAAGTACCCAATGCAAGCCTACGGTTTTATAAAAAGACAGTAATAAAAACAGCGTAAACGGTAAGGCAAATAAAATAACTAGCGCTCGTCGATCTGGACTCAGCCAGTCTTTTGTCTTGGTGTTCTTATACAGTTGATATAACAACCAAGGCATGAGTAGATACAACATCATGCCCACATAAACTGCGGTTGTGGTGAGTGAAAATTGTGAACCTTGATTGCGATTGATAACGTTAAAGAGAATGTTGTTCCAGCAGTGCGTGCTGTTATAAACAAGATTCACGATAAAAAATGGCAGGGCACATACAGCGATGATCACTAAACGTAGCCATGCAGTACGCGTTCTAACTATAATTAAATAATAGGCAGCATAGGAAATCGCCAGTAAAGCAGCGAAATATTTTGAGAGTAAAGCTAAGCCAAGAAAAATCCCACATAGCACAGTCCAACGTAATGAATTTTCATGCTCTGTTCGTAAAAATGCATAGCCAGAAAAAAACAGGAAAAATATCAGCGGTGTATCGGTGGTGACTAAGGTAAGTGCCCACGTAAATGGCAAAAGTAAAAACAAGCTCCCTAACTGCCAAGCTTTATCAGCTTGTTCAGGTTGTAAGCGACGAAAAATATCCATCATGCCTAGTGCAATCACCACCCATAACAAAATTGCGGGTAAGCGCAAGATGATGAGTTCAGATGAAAACTGCTGCATTAGCCATAGCAGCCAACCACCCATAGGCGGATGATCGTAATAGCCCCAGTCTAGATGCATGCCCCATTTATAAAAGTAAGCTTCATCACCAGTCATGGGTATAGACACTGCCAACCAAAACTTAATTAAAGTTGTCAGTATTAGAACGATGAGAAAGTTACGCTTAGGGTCAGCGAACTGAGTGGATAAGATATTCATAGCCAGTATTGTAAATGCCTAGCCTTGCAACAGGCTATGCCTAGGATTATTTCATTATATAGAGTGTGTTTTAGTCTTTTGATAATGCATGAATCGCTATGTTTCCTAGTAGAATTGAGGGTTGTAGAACTTGGAATAGTACTGACCTAAAAAATCATCTGTTCTTTCACGCGACCTAGCGTGATTTTGGAAATTCAAAAGCAGTGTCTTTGTTTTTGAATATGAATAATTCCCATGATGTCGCAGATTAGACGACACACGGATTAATAAAAACAGGCTTAATAATGAACTTCGTTAAATCAGTTGCATCAACAATCAATACTATTTCATCAATCATGAATCATGCTTTCATACTAATGATGGTTATAGCTGCAAGTTGGGTTATGCCTAGCCATGCAGAAGGTTTACAAGCTATTCCAGGTAGCTGGACTGAAGGCTTTAATTTAGAACAAAAAGCAGGCGATCGTTGGGACTTTAATGTTTCCCCTTACAGTGTGCATTTTTCTTCTAGCCCTGATCATAAATATGTATGGTTAGTTGGTGTAGAACGTGAACGTACCGATGGCACGATTACCGGTGCTGCTTATTTTTCAAATTCATTTGGTCAGCCCACAGGTTATATCTATCCATGGGGTGGCGTAAGTAAAAACATACTCGGTGTTGAACATCTTTATGCTAAATGGACTGCTGGTTTGTTGTATGGCTACAAAGCGCCCTTTGAAGATAAAGTACCTTTGAATCATAATGGCTTTTCTCCAGCAATCGTTCCTGCAGTTGGTTATGAGCTTGCAGGTGGAAATAAAGTACAGTTAAATTTATTTGGTACGGCTGGTTTGATGTTTCAGTTTTCAGCACCTATCAAGTGATAGTAGCTAGAAGCAGCTAAGATTGCTTCTTGTGTAGATCAATCTTAGTTTTAAAGTCGGAGGGGTTATGGTGGACGCAGGTGAGTACAGCAACATGCCATCAACCCCTACCGAAGTTCTCACTCCCATAGAATTCACAGGCACGGCCAAAGAGTACTTTGGTATTTGGATTACCAACATACTACTCAGCATAATCACCATAGGCATTTACTCAGCCTGGGCTAAAGTCAGAACAAAAAAATATTTCGCGCATCACACGCTGATTGCAGAGTCGAGTTTTGATTATCACGCCAAGCCACTCAGCATTTTAAAGGGCCGCATCATCGCATTGGTGCTGTATTTTATTTATGGCCTAGTCTCGCAAGCCTCACCACTTCTTGGCTTTATCTTATTAGTGCTGGTTTTTCTCGCCACACCATGGATTATCGTGCAATCCATGCGCTTTAATTTACGCAATACCAGTCATCGCGGATTGCGTTTTAATTTTGTCGGAAAAATTAGTGAGGCAGTAAAGATTTACATATTTTATACATTGCTTATCATCTTTACCTTGGGTTTAATCCTGCCATTTTTAAATTATCGTTCGCGTAGTTTTGCGATTAACAATACGTGTTTTGGATTATCACGCTTTCATGCGCAGCTAACTATAAGAAGTTTTTATCTGACGTATCTTAAGTTGGCGGGATGGATTTTTTTGACCGCATTAGGTTTTGC
>JAXISQ010000256.1:0-2938 GCA_034680505.1 Noviherbaspirillum sp. | reverse complement strand
GCTAATTTTTCTGATGAAACTGATGTGCCTGAAACGATCATATTGAGTGCCGTCTCTAAACCAACAACACGAGTTAAGCGTTGGGTGCCACCTGCTCCAGGTAAGATGCCTAGCTTTACTTCAGGTAGTGCGATCTGCGCACCGGCTAAGGCAATTCGATAGTGACATCCCATAGCCAATTCCAGACCGCCACCCATAGCGACTGCATGGATAGCTGCGACTACTGGTTTTTCAGAGTTTTCAATAACCTTGATTACGGTATGCAGTGAAGGCTCTTGCAAAGCCTTGGGTGTATTAAATTCACGAATATCAGCGCCACCGGAGAATGCCTTCCCTGCTCCCATGATGACGATGGCTTTGATCGATGGATCATCTTGCGCTTGCTGAATACCAGCAACTATGGCGCTTCTTGTTGCGAAACCTAAGCCATTTACAGGGGGGTTATTTAGGGTAATGACGGCAATTGCATCATGCTTTTCGTAAGCAGCACTCATAGATCTTGTCTCCAGGCGATTTTAATAATTGCAACAGAATTTTAATTTCTAACAAGATACTATACATGAGAAAAGCACGACCGTATTTATTATTCCTCCTCGAATGAGTCGATTTCAATTAGATTTTTGCTTCACTTGTAATATGCCACTGCGTTGCTGATCCTCTTGATAAGCGAACTCAATTCTGCCTCCAACAACTTTACCAATCACCAGCATATTAGAAGTGATAGCGTCGTGATCGGTCGCGCTAAATGGCTTTTCGTAACTAGTCACAACACCTTGATAACGCGTATTGAGGTTCTCTAATGCGAGACGGATCGCATTGCCATCTTGATTGCCCGCTTGTCTGATGGCGAGTGCTAGCAGATGCATGCCGTCGTAAGCTTGTGCCGCGCTCATGGGGGAAGTCAGCATATCGGTTTTAAAGTTACGTCTGTAAGCAAGCAAAAAACTATTTTTTACTGTCGAGCCCGCATCTTGAATAAACGTCTGTGTCATCAGAGCTCCCTCACTTGCTCTGCCTGCGCCATCGATGAAATTTCGCATAGAAAAAGTCCAACTACCTAATAAAGGAACATGCCAATTCAAATTATGAATTCCACGTGCGATGGTTGCTAACTCTGGACCTATACCCCATGCGATTAAAGCTTGTGCACCCTCGCTACGTGCTTGCCGGAGTTGATAACTCATATCGGTATCCCCTACCTTAAAGCGCAACTGCGCAACAAGATTTAACCCTGCGAGTCGTGATTGTTCTGAAAATGCATTTAAACCAGCATCCCCATACGGTGTGGTGTCTGCAAGAATGGCGATCTTAAATAATCCTCGCTTCTTAAGATCAGCAACCAGTATTTTTGCTTCCAGATCTAAAGTTGGCGAGACACGAAAAATGAAATTTTCTTTTGCGGTGGGAGGAGAAAATTTTCGCGTTAAGGCTGTACCTGTTGAGACTGCAATCATCAAGGGTATGCGTGCTTTTTGGTAATGCTCTATCGATGCCAGACCAACACCGGTATTGACTATCCCAATTGATGCGACAACTTTAGCTTGTGTCAGCTCTTCTGCAATTCGCGCACCTAGTTCATTGTTGGCTTGATCATCGCGCTCAATGAGTTCGATTTGTTTTCCGCGTATGCCACCTATGCTATTAATTTCTTCAACAGCAAGTCGCACACCATTACGCATGCTTTCACCCATGGGACTGGATCCACCACTAAAAGGACCAGTCAAACCGATTTTTATGGTGTCACACTGAGCACTTAAAGAGAACGATAGAAGCACAAATAAAACATAATGATTTATCTTTATATGTGTCCATTTATCGCTCAGTGTTTTAATGTGAGTACGTTGAACTATGCGTCTCCAAACATGCATGCATGACTCCCCAAACAAGCAAACTATTCAATCAAGTCGGCGATTCTAGGGATTGCAATTTTATTGTCTAGCTTTGCTTACTGAGTGTGGCAAAGAGCCCACTATCACAAGCAAACAAGCTTAGTCTGCAGTGTTTATCAGATCAGAAAAACAAAAAGCCAGAGATCTGCATCAGCAAATCTCTGGCTTAGAAAAAGACTAAAGCTAACTAGTTTTAACTTAAACTAAATTTATGATGGACGTTTCATATTACAAGTCGTAGGCTGAGCAGCAACATAAGGTTCAATACGCTGTTCAGTTTTCCAACCATAGCCCGTGTTTTCTTGATCAAACTTCACATCTTTGCCATTAGTTTTAACCCAAGTAGCCACATACATAGGCTGCTGCATTTGATGATCTGATTTACGCATTTCCACTTCACCATTTAAAGTTTTAAAGCGCTGACCTTCCATAGCAGGGGCAACTTTGACAGGATCCGTTGAGTTGGCTTGTTTAATACCACTACTGAGCAATTGCAAAGCAGTATAAACAGTCACTGCATAATAATCATCGTTATATTTTTTCTTAAATGCAGTGACTATTTCTTTGCCCTGCAAACCTTCGTTGTTCACATTCCAAGTACCGACATATTTCACATGATCGACACCGGATGCACCCATAGAAGTTGGTACACCTGTGGTGTAAGCATAATAAGTATAGAACTTCGCTTTTAAATCCGATTCACGTGCTGCTTTAATCAACAAGGCTAAATCTGATCCCCAGTTACCTGTGATAACAGTGTCTGCACCTGAAGCATTGATTTTTGCAACATAAGGTGAAAAGTCTTTCACGCTACCGATAGGATGTAAATCATCACCTACGATTTCAATATCAGGTCTTCTACGCTTAAGATATTCTTTTGCTGCACGAGTTACTTGTTGGCCATGCGCATAATTTTGACCAATGATGTAAACCTTTTTAACCTTAGGATCTTTTGCTAAATAACTGGTCATGGCTTCCATTTTCATATCTGAATTTGCATCAGTACGGAAATGCCAATAACTACATTTGCTATTCGTTAAATCAGGATC
>JAXISQ010000255.1:0-2938 GCA_034680505.1 Noviherbaspirillum sp. | reverse complement strand
TTATGGGACGCGGTTTAAAAGACATCGCACACGTTGAAAACATGCCCTACGACTTTATTGACGCACCCGGCATGGTGCAACTGCGAACAGTGGCGGGTGTAAAAAGTCCTATAGAAATTTCAGCTGAAATCTTAGCCACCTTGCGTCAGCGTGCAGAAGATGCACTTGGTGATGAATTAGTCGGTGCAGTGATTACTGTGCCTGCTTATTTTGATGACGCACAGCGTCAGGCCACCAAAGATGCAGCCAAACTAGCAGGCTTAAATGTTTTACGTTTACTCAATGAACCGACTGCAGCTGCGATTGCTTATGGCTTAGATCATGGTTCTGAAGGTGTCTATGCTGTCTATGATTTAGGTGGTGGTACGTTTGATATTTCGATCTTGAAATTATCGAAAGGCGTATTTGAAGTCATGGCAACTGGAGGTGATTCTGCTCTCGGCGGGGATGATTTTGATCATCGTTTATTTTGCTGGATCATAGAGCAATCACATTTGTCCCCACTCTCTGATGAAGATACACGCGTCTTAATGGTGAAATCGCGTGAAGCGAAAGAGACATTATCTACGCATAGTGAAACGCATATCGATGCTGTGTTAAGTTCAGGTGAAGAAGTTAGATTGACGATAACTGCTGCTGAATTTGTGGAGATTACGAGTCATTTAGTCAGTAAAACATTAGCACCATGTCGTAAAGCGATTCGTGATGCAGGACTGGCAGTCGATGACATTGATGGCGTGGTGTTGGTTGGTGGTTCTACCCGTATGCCGCATATACGCAAAGCAGTAGGGGATTATTTTCAGACTATTCCGCTAGCGAATATTGATCCTGACAAAGTCGTGGCATTGGGTGCAGCTGTTCAAGCGAATCTGTTAGCAGGCAATAGAAATCCAGGCGACGACTGGTTGCTGTTAGATGTGACGCCACTGTCATTGGGCATAGAGACTATGGGTGGTTTGGTTGAGAAAGTCATTCCTCGAAATTCCACCATACCTTGTGCGCGTGCTCAGGAATTCACCACCTTTAAAGATGGACAGACTGCATTGTCAGTGCATATTCTTCAAGGTGAACGTGAGTTAGTCACTGACAATCGTTCGTTGGCTCGTTTTGAATTGCGCGGTATTCCCCCTATGGTGGCGGGTGCAGCCAGAATACGTGTCACGTATCAAGTGGATGCAGATGGATTGCTATCCGTAGCAGCACGTGAAATGCATTCAGGTGTTGAAGCTTCGATTATTGTGAAGCCTTCCTATGGATTAGCAGATGATGAAATTGCACGCATGCTGCAAGATTCTTATGGTGCAGCCGATGAAGATATGAAGCACCGTGCTTTGCGTGAAGAGCAAGTTGAAGCTGAACGCATAGTTTTAGCGACTGAGTCTGCGCTGGCTTTAGATCAGGATTTATTATCCGCCTCTGAAAAAGATAGCATTCATAGCTTGTTAAGTGATGTCAGAGAAAAATCGCAGGGTAATGATCATCACTTGATTAAAGCAGCAGTAGAAGCACTTGCAAAAGGAACGGAAGATTTTGCGGCAAGACGTATGGATAGAAATGTACGGAATGCATTAACTGGTCGTAAACTCGATGAGATTGCTTGATAAATAAAACGGAAGAATATTGTGCCTCAAATCGTCGTATTACCTCATGAAGTGTTGTGCCCTGATGGCGCAGTGTTAGAAGTTGCTGCTGGTGTTTCTGTTTGCGATGCCTTGCTAGAGAATGATATTGAAATTGAACATGCTTGTGAAAAATCTTGTGCATGTACGACTTGCCATGTCATCGTTCGTGAAGGCTTTCAGTCTTTGAATGAAGCAGAGGACAAAGAAGAAGATTTACTCGACATGGCATGGGGTTTGGAAGCGCAATCACGTCTTTCTTGTCAGGCTATCGTCGCTAGTGAAAATTTAGTTGTTGAGATTCCCAAATACACTATTAATCACGCACGCGAAAATCATTAATTCATCACAAAAGTAACCCGTAGCTAATGTGAGCTCTGCGATTCTTCACTCACAATATCAGAATCATCTGCTTCATTTTCATTTGATATATCTGATACATCAGAAGAAGATGAAGAGCTATTGATTAATGCAGCATGCATATAACTAGCCTCTTTAGTTTTAGATTCAGTATCAGTTTGAGTTTGTGTTTGAGTTTCAATAAATTCTTCCGGCGTCTTAGATCCTTCGGATTCATCAGGCGTCACTAAGACTTGACTCAACAGTAATGTAGCCTCTCTTTGTTTAAGAACGGGCTCACTCCAACCTTTACCTTGCATCAATTCATAAATCAAATCACGTTGTTGAGCAAAGATAGAATAGCAAGCTTGTGCAATACAAGCTGCAGGCATGATGGCCATGCCTTTATCTCTCAAATAAAAATAAAGCGCATTTCTACTTGAGCTAAGAAAAAATCGTACGGTTGTTTTTTCTGTGATTTTAAAACAATCTGGTTTTTGTACTCCTACATTGGGTCGTAACAATGATTTATCTGATTCGTTAAGACCAACATTGTTTGATGCGAGATAAGCGATTGAGCATGCATTAACAGAGCCTCTTACCGTGTTGGCAAGTCCTCCTACAATTAACGGTATCCATAATTCTATGAATTTTGTTGAGTCTACCGGGGGTTGTAATGCACCAGAGACGACGCCATTTAATAGTACGGTAGCAGCAGTATAAAAAGGTAGACCAATTAACAGTGCTGCAGCATTGCCTTTAAAACTTAAGACATGTTTATCAACTGAGGGTCCTAGTTGTTCTAGCGAGGCTTTGCAAAGTTCAATAATGCTAGATTCGAAAAGTAGAGCAATGCTGCGTGCTGCAATATGGCTCTCTTGCGGACTCCATGATGAGATCATCATGCCAGCACCCGTTGCGCTATAGGCGACTGCTGCAGTGAATGCTAATGCTTTAAATCCTTCAGTTGTGTTTTCATC
>JAXISQ010000254.1:0-2951 GCA_034680505.1 Noviherbaspirillum sp. | reverse complement strand
CACTTTTGGCCGGGGTTTTTAATGTGATGCTTATAAAATTTATTTAAACAATACCGCTGATTTTTGTAGTGTGACCCAAATACCATAAGCAAGTGGTAATCCAACTGCTAACCAAGCAAATATAGCTATTACTTTACTACTTTCGCCTGCTTCGCTATTCGTGCCACTGTTAGCTGCTGCAAGTGAAACTTCACGTGCATGTTTTTTCTCTTCAGCTAATTCTTCAGGTGACATGAAGTGATGATCTGCTACAGGACGAACCAATAAATTAGCAATTAAACCTACGACTAACATCCCTGCCAACACATAAAAGATGGGGCTATAGATTTGATCAAATGGTACTTTTGCTTCTTGACGCATGTCATGCATGTAATTCACCACCACTGGCCCTAAGATACCTGCAGTTGACCATGCAGTTAATAGACGGCCATGTATCGCACCCACAAATTGGGTACCAAACATATCCGCTAAATAAGCAGGAATAGTGGCAAAGCCGCCTCCATACATAGAAGCAATCACCACAAAACAGGCGACAAATAAGGCTAGTGATTTATTCGCTGCTGCAGTTGATGCAATCACATACAGTGCAATACCTAATAAGAAGAAGATGTAATAGGTTTGTTTGCGACCTAGTTTGTCGGATGAAGAAGCCCAGACAAAACGACCGCCAATGTTAAAAAGTGAAATCAATCCTACGAATCCGGCACCAATCGCAACTGCACCAGCCAGTAAAGCTTTATCCGCTTTGAGATCCGCAAAACCTAAATCAACTTGACCTATCAATGCGCCACCAAAGGTTTCTTGCAACATGGGTGAAGCAGCACCTATCACGCCGATACCTGCTGATACGTTCATACATAAAACGACCCACAAGAGCCAGAACTGCGGTGTTTTATGTGCATTTTTTAAATGCACATGATGAGCTGCAATCATGGCATTTGATTTTGCATTTTGCGGTGGCTCCCAACCTTCTGGCTTCCAACCCGTTGCCGGCACACGATAACCAAACGCACCTGCAAACATAAACACGGAATAAATCACAGCGAGTGTGACAAAGGTTTGCCATACACCAGGGTCAGTCGGCGTTGCATATTTTGCCATCAGCATTGTAGCTATTGGCGAACCTATCATGGCACCACCACCAAAGCCCATAATGGCCATACCGGTCGCCATACCGCGACGATCTGGAAACCATTTAATAAGTGTAGAGACAGGTGAGATATAACCTAAGCCCAGTCCGATGCCGCCTATGACGCCGGAGCCTATCCACAGCATCCACAGCTGATGGTGATAGACGCCGATTGCGGAGATCAATAAACCACCGCACCAGCATAAGGCTGAAACAAAACCTGCTTTACGTGGACCGGCACGCTCTAACCAGCCGCCCCAGACAGCCGCTGAACAACCCAGTACAACGAAGAACAGGGTGTACATCCAACCCAAATCGAATTGGGTCCAGTTACAGTCGGTCGCGAACAAGGCGCGCCATGTACCGGCTAACTTATCGCCGAAGGTTGAAGCACCTGCAGCACAAGACAACAAAGGTGCACCGTCAGGACCAACCAGAGCATTACCCAATGGTTTCCAAAACACAGAAAAACCATAAGCCATACCAATACAAAGATGAATTGCTAAAGCTGCTGGTGGTACAAGCCACCGATTAAAACCTGAACCTGCAATCGTACGTTCCTTCGCCAACCAATCCGATAAAGCCATGTCCCCTCCAAAAAGTGACGTCCTAAGACGAGCACGAAATATGTTATTTTTTACCAGTCAACGCGCCGGTATTCAAAACGTCTGATAGAGTATCGCAAACTTGTCTCGAAACCTAGTACCGGTTATTTTGCACCGCAATATGTTAGGCAAAACATTATGTTCAAAGTCCGCATTAACCCACATTGGGAAATCGCCAAAGGTCAGGAAGAAGCCCTAGATACAGCGGTTTTGCTCTCCCTATTACGCGCAATAGAAGAAACCGGCTCTATCGCCCGTGCGGCTGAAATCGTGGATTTATCTTATCGCTATGCTTGGGGCATTTTGCGCAATGCTGAGACTCTGTTTGGCCACAGCCTGATGGAAACGGGGCGTGGTCGTGGTACCCGCCTCTCAAAACTGGCAGAAAAATTAATTTGGGCCGATCGTCGCGTTAACGCCAGACTCTCACCAACCTTAGAAAGTTTGGCATCTGAGTTAGAGAGCGAACTGGAAAAAATGATAGGCATTCCCGCTAAACAAATACGTTTAGATGCCAGTCATGGATTTGCGGTCGCTGCTTTTTTACGTCAAGCAGGTGAAGTCGGATTACAAATCGATCTGCACTATCGCAATAGTAATGATGCAGTTGCTTCACTTTCACGCGGTGAAGCAGATCTAGCCGGCTTTCATGTACCACTAGGAGAATTCCAAGCACATGCCATGCAACACTACGGCAAACTCTTGAACGGAAAAACGCATCAACTCATACAACTCGCAGTGCGCGTACAAGGATTGTTTGTTAATCCTGGTAATCCGCTAGGCATACAAGATCTAAATGATCTGATACGTTCTGATGTACGTTTTGTGAACCGTCAAGCAGGTTCCGGTACCCGCATGTTGTTAGAGTTAATGTTGAATAAACTCGGTATCTCATCCACAAAAATCATAGGCTATGAAAACACAGAATTCACGCACTCTGCTGTAGCCGCTTTTATTGCGAGTGGTATGGCGGATGTTGGTATAGGTGTGCAAACTGCAGCTGCGCGATTTAAGTTGGACTTCATTCCTCTTCTCAAAGAGCGCTACTTCTTTGCCCTACCTTCTGATTCACTGGGCAGACCTGAAATGCGTCAAGTGATTGAAGTGATGTGTTCTGATGGTTTTAGATCTGCCGTCAATCAACTACCTGGTTATGACGCAAGTGAAACCGGAACCATCTTGACATTAGAACAGGCTTTTGGCGGATCACGCTAAAT
>JAXISQ010000253.1:0-2962 GCA_034680505.1 Noviherbaspirillum sp. | reverse complement strand
GCTTTTTCAAATCCATGCGCATTACGTATATGCGCATCAATAACACCCGTATCTTCTTGGCTCAATAACCATTGATAAATGCCTTGCAACGCAAACTCTCGCGCTCTATGACGTGGAGGTCGATTTTTATTTGGATTGGCAAGTTGTGATTTTTGATTCATGTGTTGGTTGCCTTAATCGTCTTCTGTGGGCTCGGCCAATTCTTCCATCGCTGCGATGAGATTCGCCATCTCTACCGCAGCACGAGCTGCATCAGCACCTTTTTCCTGCATACGCACTTCTGCCTGCTCATCTGTTTCTGTGGTCAAGACTGCATTTGCAATAGGAATACCAAAATCTAAACCTATGCGTGTAATGCCGGCACCAGATTCATTTGACACTAATTCAAAGTGATAGGTTTCACCTCGTATCACAGCACCCAAAGCAATTAAGGCATCAAACTGCTCTGTCTCTGCCATTTTTTGTAAAGCGAGTGGAACTTCTAATGCGCCTGGCACTGTCACATGCAAGATGTCTTCATCTGCCACGCCTAAATTATTTAATTCGCTCAAACATGCAGCAAGTAATCCATGACCAATATCCTCATTGAATCGAGCTTGCACAATACCTATGCGTAAACCTGCGCCTTGAAAATCTGGTTTATAGCTACCTACGCTCATGATGATTCCCTCAATGATTTGGACTGCTTTGATATCCCACTACTTCTAAATCGAAGCCAATCATAGAGGGCATTTTTCTTGGATTAGACAATAACTTCATTTTCTTTACTCCCAGATCGCGCAAGATTTGTGCGCCAATACCATAGGTACGTAAATCCATACGTGCACCACGTACTGCAGTTTGTTTTTCTGGTTGCGGTGATGTGAGTGCGTCAAATTGTGTAAAAAACTGATCGGCAGATTCTTCGCAATTCAGTAACACTAAAACACCGCGCTCGGATTTTTGTATCGCATGCATAGCGGCGGCCATACTCCATGAATGCGTGGTGGCTTCGGTTTCAAGTAAATCAAGTACGGAGACAGGTTGATGAACACGCACCACTGCTTCCTTATCCCCAGAAATCTCACCATGCACTAAAGCTAAATGCGCACCTCGGCTAGGCTTGTCGCGAAAAGCGATCGCACGGAAATTGCCATGTGGCGTTTGCATCATGCGTTCTGCCACACGTTCCACAATACTTTCGTTTTGGCTGCGGTAATGAATTAAATCCGCAATCGTGCCAATTTTGAGTTGATGTTCGCGAGCGAATTCCATCAGATCTGGCAAACGCGCCATGGTGCCATCATCTTTCAGAATTTCACAAATGACTGCTGCCGGTGTTAATCCAGCTAATTCAGTTAGATCGCAACCTGCTTCGGTATGCCCTGCACGCATCAATACACCACCACGTTGTGCACGTAATGGGAAGATATGTCCAGGTTGTACGATATCTGTAGGCTTAGCGTGGCGTGCAACCGCAACTTCTATGGTGCGTGAACGATCGGCTGCAGATATGCCTGTCGTGACGCCTTCTGCTGCTTCTATCGATACCGTAAAGTTGGTGCCATAGGATGTGCCATTACGCGTCGTCATCATGGAAAGATTTAATTGCTCACAACGCTGTTCAGTCAGTGTTAAGCAAATCAATCCACGACCGAATTTCGCCATAAAATTAATGGCTTCGGGCGTTACAAAGTCAGCGGCTAAAACGAGATCGCCTTCATTTTCACGATCTTCCTCGTCAACAAGGATGACCATGCGGCCGGCACGTAGCTCGGCAATAATTTCTTTTGTGCTTGAGAGTGACATGAGCTAATCCAGAATGGACGCACATTTTATAGGATTTCGGCCAACTACCCTTAGCCTATTATTTGTAGATGAAGCGTGCTAATTTGGCATCGATGCCTGTAAGCTCGACACCGAGAGCATGCGCTCTACATAACGTGCGATTAAATCTATCTCTAAATTCACTTGCGAGCCGCTTTTTAAGTGCTTTAAGGTAGTCGCCGCAATCGTATGTGGAATGAGATTAATCGACACTGCGCAGCCTGTTTCATTATCACTGACACGATTGACTGTGAGAGACACACCATTCACAACAATCGATCCTTTGTAAGCAAGATATTTAGCAAGCGAGGCTGGTGCTTCGATTACTAATTCCCAAGATTCCCCTATGGGTTCAAAACGGATGACTGTGCCTAGGCCATCAACATGCCCTGAAACTAAATGACCACCCAATCGATCGGCTAAGGTCAGTGCTTTTTCAAGATTAACTTCACCGACTGCATCCAAGCCTACTGTGCAATTCAAGCTTTCACGTGATACATCAACCGTGAATGCATTGCCAGTTTTTTGTGTCACCGTCATACAAGCGCCATTAATAGCGATAGAGTCTCCGATCGCCACATCTTCTAACGCGAGATCACCTGCTGCTATGTGTAAACGTACACCAGCATGAGCATCATGCTCATCCAATGCTGTGATAGTAGTAATACGACCCACTGCTGCAACAATACCTGTAAACATATTTTTATTTTCCAAATGAAGAAGTCAAGTTAGATGAGATATCACGTGCACGCAATCGCAAATCTTTACCTATCTGTTTGAATTCATGAAATGTGAATTGAGTACGGTCTGCCAAATCAATCAGAGTAGGTAAATTTGCCATGCCAAATGACTGTCCTAATAAACAGGGCGCTAAATAAATCAGTAATTCATCGACACAGCCATTTTTTAGCAAAGAGCCATTGAGTTTAAATCCTGCTTCTATATGCAGCTCATTAATTTCACGTCGCCCTAATTCACGCATGAGTTCAGCTAAATCAACTTTGCCATGTGTATCTGGCAGCAGAATGACTTCATTACCAGCATCTTGCAAAAGCTCTATTTGTTCGCGCTTTGCGCTTACTGCAAAAATCCAAGTACCACCACCATGCAAAATTTTTGCTTCTGGATTAATTTGTAATTTACTATCAATCACAAT
>JAXISQ010000252.1:0-3033 GCA_034680505.1 Noviherbaspirillum sp. | reverse complement strand
GCTGGTCAAATTGTGGGACTCATTGGTCCCAACGGTGCCGGAAAATCTACAACCTTTAACTTAATTACCGGCGTGATGCCTAAAACTACTGGTCATGTTTTTTATAGAGGCCAAGATATTTCAGCTGCACCTTCTAGGGTAATTGCACGTCAAGGTATGGCGCGTACTTTTCAGCATGTCAAAATGATTCCCGATATGACAGTTTTAGAAAACGTAGCCTTGGGTGCCTACACACGAGGTGATTGCGGTGTCATCTCTTCAATGCTGAAAACAAACAGAAACGAAGAACAACGCTTGATGAAAGAAGCGCAATATCAACTCGAACGTATTGGTATGGGACAGTACTTGCATGAACTAGCTGGCAATTTAGCTATGGGCCCACAAAGATTAATGGAAATTGCACGCGCCCTTTGCTGCGATCCTGCGCTTTTGTTATTAGACGAGCCCGCAGCCGGACTGCGCCATAAAGAGAAGCAAGAACTCATCGAAATTCTTCGCCAATTAAAAAACGAAGGGATGAGTATTTTGCTTGTAGAGCATGACATGGATTTAGTGATGGATGTTTGTGATCATTTGGTAGTGATGGAATTTGGTACCTTGCTAACGCAAGGAACGCCATCAGAAATTCAAGCAAGCCCTGCTGTTCGTGCAGCCTACTTAGGGTTGGAACACTGACATGACAACACCAATTCTAAAAGTTAAACAACTGCGTGCTGCATATGGTAAAGCGCAAGTGCTACACGGTCTTAATGTAGATGTAGCCAAAGGAAGTGTGATCACCGTCATTGGACCAAACGGCGCTGGTAAGTCAACTTTCCTCAATTGCTTAATAGGTATGCTGCCTTCTCTAGGTATGATTGAATTCAATGGCCAATCTATCAATGAATTAACATTGGAAGAACGCGTCATGCAAGGCATTTCATTGGTGCCAGAAAATCGCGAACTATTCAGCACAATGACAGTGGAAGATAATTTGATGTTAGGGGGTTATCGTCAAATGCGACTGGGTAATACTGAATGGCGAAGTCGTATTGATGATGTCTTTGATTTATTTCCTCGCTTAAAAGAACGACGATTACAAGCAGCTGGGACGTTATCAGGTGGTGAACGACAAATGCTAGCAGTAGGTCGATCCCTCATGTCTCGTCCATCACTGTTGATGCTGGACGAACCCAGCTTAGGTTTAGCACCTTTGATTGTAAAAGAAATTTTTAATATCATTGACACGTTGCGTCAAACAGGTGTGTCCATTATTTTAGTTGAACAAAATGCGAGAGCAGCTCTAGCAGTGGCCGACTACGGCTATGTACTTGAGATGGGTGAAATAAGCATGCAAGGCATAGCCTCTGATTTAGCAGAAGACCCGCGCGTGATCGACACCTATTTAGGCGCAGCCAAAAAATAAAAGTATCGAATAAAAACACCGCAACATCGCAACATCACCTGATTAAAAAATAATTCAATCTCAATGAAAAAAACTGTACCCGCAGTCGACGATGTCGATATGAGTTATCTAGAAACCTTAATTGGCTACAACGCACGTCGCGCTGCCTTAGCTGTGATAGGAGAATTCTTAGAGCAGATGGCAGTTTATGACTTAAAGCCAGTAGAGTTCTCGGTAATGTCTGTTGTCTTACACAACCCAGGTGTCACTTCACGACAATTGTGTGCCGCGCTTGATATCTTGCCACCAAATTTAGTGGGACTGATTCAGTTACTTGAAACACGCGGACTGATTGAGCGCAAGCCTCATCCTTACGATGGACGCGCAGTAGGTATACATCCTACTAATGAAGGCGAAGCTTTAATGATGAAGGCAGAGGTAACTGCCAAAGAACTCGAAATGAACGTTGGCTCTAAACTTACACCAAATCAAGTTCAGACTTTAGTCACTTTGCTACAAAAAGTTTATCTATAAGTTGCCTGAACAATTCTTATGCTGGAACCTGATCTGAATTACTTTTAACTTGCTGTTATAAACTGATAGTAATTTACACATCTTCTAATATTGATCATCACGGAGCCATGCATGAAATCCTCTATCCAACAGAGTGCTGAACTTTTATTTCAAGCTCAACAAACTGGCAAAACTATTCATTTAATTTCTGAGCAATTTACTGATCTGACAACTCAAGATGCCTATCAGATTCAGGATATAAATATTCAGCGTTCAGGACAGCCAGTCATTGGCTATAAATTAGGCTACACCAGTGCTGCAATGCGCGAGCAAATGAAAATTTCCGAACCAAATTATGGCACCCTGCTTCGCAACCAATGGATTGATGCAGCAACAGAACCCGCTCAGTTGAGCATAGAAGAACTCATTCATCCTCTGGTTGAACCAGAGATAGCTTTTTTGATAGGCAAAGATATTCGATCACACTTAAATGAGATCAATGAGATTCAGAGCTATGTGAGCGCAGTCATGCCGGCATTAGAAGTGGTAGATACCCGATATCACAATTATCAATTTACTTTGATTGATAACATAGCTGACAGTAGCTCCAGTGCTAGATTTATCACTGGTCAGCCTATGCATTTATCTAAACTCATTTCCTTAGCCGAGGTCAGTGTTGATTTGAGTTGTTCTGATCAACATCTTGCTAGTGGGTCGGCTGCTGATTGCATGGGAAATCCATTACATGCCTTAATTTGGCTATCTAATCGCCTGATTGCTCAAGGTGATTATTTGAAAGCTGATCAAATTATCATGACTGGCGGTTTGACTAAAGCTCAAGCCACGCATAAAGGTGATTTTTTTAAAGCTGAATTTAAACATTTAGGTGATGTGCAATTAAAGTTCGTATAAAACTCTATAGGATTATTATTCTTTATGATTTTTTATTGAGCATTTTGTGCTATGCATTTCTTTCTTGCGCATAGGCATACTGTCTACGACGGAAAATACAGCCTTCAAATCTCCACTATTTGTACTTAACTTTTCTTTGCCATCCTTACCAATTAGCAGTAACTTAAATTCAGGATGATCTGCGATTGAAAATTTATGCCTTAAGCGCTCGTAATCACCTGAGC
>JAXISQ010000251.1:0-3059 GCA_034680505.1 Noviherbaspirillum sp. | reverse complement strand
GGCGTAGAAATTTTCCCTGGCTTTGCCGCTGCTGAAATTTTATATGACGAACAATGCGCTGTCGTTGGTGTTGCAACCGGCAATATGGGCGTTGATAAAGATGGCACACCTACTGATGCATTTCAACTCGGTATGGAATTGCGCGCGAAGTACACTCTATTTGCTGAAGGTGCACGCGGTAATTTAGGTAAACAACTGATTAGCGGCTATCAACTCGATAAAGGTCGCGATCCACAAACCTATGGCATAGGTTTAAAAGAATTATGGGAAATCGATCCGGCAAAACATCAAGCAGGTTTAGTTGTACACACCGCAGGCTGGCCACTGGATAATAGTACTTATGGCGGATCCTTTCTCTATCATTTAGAAAATAATCAAGTGGCGGTTGGCTATGTGGTCGGACTTGCTTATGAAAATCCGTATCTCTCACCTTTCGAAGAATTTCAGCGTTATAAAACCCATCCTGCGATTCGAGGTTTTTTTGAAGGTGGCAAACGACTTTCTTATGGTGCGCGTGCCATTACTGCAGGTGGTTTGCAATCCTTACCTAAACTCACCTTCCCAGGTGGTGCATTAATTGGTTGCGATGCAGGCTTTTTAAATGCGAGCCGTATTAAAGGAAGTCATGCTGCAATTAAGAGCGGCATGTTGGCAGCGCAAGCAGCATTCGATGCACTCAACGCAGGTCGTGCGCAAGATGAACTCACTGCCTATTCCAAGTCTTTTGAACAATCATGGTTACATGAAGAACTGCATGTCGCTCGCAACTTCAAACCGTGGATGAGTAAAGGTTTATTAACAGGCACGGTAATGGTCGGCATAGACCAAGTACTTTTCAGAGGTAAAGCACCATGGACATTGCATCACACACATGCTGATCATGAATGCTTAAAGCCTGCTGCTGAATGCACACCGATCACTTATCCAAAACCAGATAACAAACTTACCTTTGATCGCCTCTCTTCTGTTTTTATTTCCAACACCAATCACACTGAACATCAGCCTGCTCATCTCACATTAAAAGATGCTGCACTCCCTGTGAATCTAAATCTGGCACGTTACGCTGGCCCAGAGTCACGCTACTGTCCAGCAGGTGTGTATGAATATGTGCGCAGTGAACAAGGTGAAGATAAATTACAAATCAATGCGCAAAATTGCGTGCATTGCAAAACCTGTGACATCAAAGATCCTACACAAAATATTGTGTGGGTAACTCCAGAAGGTGGCGGCGGTCCCAATTATCCCAACATGTAATGAATGCATCACAACATGAGTCATCACCAGAAGTACCTGCAGCAGTTAGTCTGACAGCAGCCTTTTGGTATTGGCTAAAGCTAGGCTTTATTAGCTTTGGTGGTCCTGCAGGTCAAATCGCCTTAATGCATACGGATTTAGTGGAACGTAAGCGTTGGATATCTGAACAACGTTTTTTACATGCACTCAATTACTGCATGTTGTTACCCGGCCCTGAAGCTATGCAATTAGCTGTGTATATAGGTTGGCTGATGCATCGCTCAATCGGTGGCATCATCGCCGGCGTTTTATTTGTTTTACCCTCACTCATCATACTCATTGCACTCTCGTGGATTTATCTATCCTTTGGTGATCTACCTATTGTTGCTGGCATCCTGTTCGGCATTAAACCTGCCATTGTCGTGATTGTATTAGCTGCTGCTCTGCGTATAGGTTCACGCAGTTTACAAAATCGCTGGTTAATTGGCATAGCAAGTCTGGCTTTTATAGCCATCACATTCTTCCAACTGCCCTTTCCCTTGATTGTGTTGATTGCAGCTTTATTCGGCATCATTGGAAGCCATGTATTACCAAATCAATTTCAGTTAGGTAGCGGACATAATTCGAGTAAAAAAACGTCTGGTCCTGCACTGATTGATGACCACACACCCTCACCAGATCATGCGCAATTCATAAGGCGAAAATTTTTCATCGTGGTTGGAGTGGGTCTCACATTAGGACTCATCGTGTGGGGAATACTGATAGCACTAACAAGTTGGACGCATACGCTTACACAAATGAGTTGGTTTTTTACGAAAGCAGCCATGCTGACTTTTGGTGGTGCTTATGCAGTGCTGCCTTATGTCTATCAAGGAGCAGTGACGCATTTTCAATGGTTAAGTCCTGAACAAATGATAGATGGACTCGCATTAGGTGAAACCACACCTGGTCCATTAATCATGATCGTAGCTTTTGTAGGCTTCGTCGGCGGCTGGACTAAAGAAATTTTCGGTGCCAGTCATTTATTATTAGCAGGCGCTGCTGGCGCCATGATTGCTACTTTCTTTACCTTTCTGCCTTCCTTTGTTTTCATTTTAGCGGGAGCACCGCTAGTGGAATCAACCAGAAACAACATTACATTCACTGCATCACTGACTGCGATTTCAGCTGCGGTGGTGGGTGTGATTCTCAGTCTGGCAGTATTTTTTGCAGAACATGTCTTTCACATATCGCAGCCAGTTCAGAATTGGGATTTCATCTCATTAAGTATTGCCATTCTTGCAGCACTTGCGCTGTGGCGCTTCAAACTCAGCACCATACAACTCATAGCACTCTGTGCACTTGCAGGGCTCGTGGTATCTTATCTACCTCTTGCCTGAAAATACGCAAATTGCAGTTAAAACCAGAAGAATTAAGCTATCAATGACTCAGAGATTTATCCCCGTTGCCGATCTGCGCTATCCGCACGCAATACCCCACATACCTACGCAAGCTGTAGCAGCCAATGGTCTACTGACTGATAAGTTAGCGCGTCCACTCCGTGATTTACGTATCTCGGTGACAGATCGCTGCAACTTCCGCTGTGTGTATTGCATGCCTAAAGAAGTGTTTGATAAAGATTATGAATATCTTCCGCATCAATCCTTATTGTCATTTGAAGAAATCACACGTATTACAAAAATTTTCATTGCGCATGGCGTGGAAAAAATTCGCCTGACAGGTGGCGAACCTCTGCTAAGAAAAAATATAGAGAAATTGATAGAGATGCTAGCGAGCCTCACCACGCTAGATGGCAAACCTCTCGATCTCACTATGACTACAAATGG
>JAXISQ010000250.1:0-3078 GCA_034680505.1 Noviherbaspirillum sp. | reverse complement strand
TGTAATCCGCTTCAAACACTAAAGCAGTTTTAATGTCTTCCATGTCTTTGGAAGTTAATGCAGGTGCTGACAGCCCACCACCTTGACGATTAATCCCTTTGTTGTTGGAGAGTTCCCCACCGATTTTTACAGTTGTAAAAATTTGCGAACCCACAATACGATCCACCACTAACACGATCAAGCCATCATTCAACAGCAAAACATCAGCCGGTTTTAAATCTGTAGGTAACTCTTTGTAATCCAAACCAACTTTTTCTTGATTACCTAATTCACAGGCAGCATCAAGAATAAAGTGATCGCCTTTTTGCAGTTCTATCTTACCGTCTGCAAATTTACCTATACGTATTTTTGGACCTTGCAAGTCCGCCATCACTGCAACCACGCGACCACATTCGGCAGCAATCTCACGCACTAATGCAGCGCGTGCAACATGATCTTCTGCTTTGCCATGTGAGAAGTTGAGTCGCACTACATCGACACCCGCTTCTATCATGCGCTTTAACACCTCTCGGCTACTGGAAGCAGGTCCTATAGTGGCTACGATCTTGGTCGCACGATGGGTCATAGTGACTCTTTATAAAGACTACGCTGTTTGCACATTAGTGTGCACGCTGCTCCAGAATTTCTACAGCAGGTAAAGTTTTACCTTCTAAGAATTCTAAGAACGCTCCACCACCGGTGGAGATGTAACCGACTTTATCTGCGATGTGATATTTCGCAATCGCTGCCAATGTATCGCCACCACCAGCGATTGAAAAACCGGATGAAGCAGCAATTGCGATTGCTAATTCTTTGGTGCCATTGCCAAACTGATCAAACTCAAACACACCCACTGGGCCATTCCACACTATCGTACCGGATTGCTTGACCATGCCTGCTAATACTTTTGCAGTCTCTGGTCCGATATCAAGAATCATGTCATCGGCTGCGACATCTTTGACTGCTTTCACAGTCGCTGTCGCATTCGCTGAAAATTCTTTTGCACACACCACATCGGTAGGAATAGGCACTGACGCACCGCGCTTGGCCATCATCTCAATAATGGCACGTGCTTCAGGTAGTAAATCTGGTTCAGCTAATGATTTACCGATTGGTAAACCGGCTGCCAACATAAAAGTATTCGCGATACCACCGCCAACGATTAACTGATCCACTTTCTCAGCTAAGGAAGTCAAGATCGTCAATTTAGTTGAAACTTTTGAGCACGCAACAATCGCCGTTAAAGGACGAGCAGGTTGACCTAATGCCTTGCCCAATGCATCAAGCTCAGCCGCTAACAAAGGACCAGCACAAGCAATCGCTGCATATTTCGCAATGCCATGCGTAGTAGCTTCTGCACGATGCGCTGTACCAAATGCATCGTTTACATAAATGTCGCACAGCGCTGCCATTTTCTTAGCTAAGTCGTCACTGTTTTTCTTCTCACCTACATTGACTCGACAATTCTCTAGTAATACCACTTGACCTGCTGCTACCGACACGCCATCGACCCAGTTCTGCAATAGAGGAACAGGTTGTCCTAACAACTCAGATAAACGCGCTGCAATCGGAGCCAATGAATCTTCAGGTTTGAAATCACCTTCAACTGGACGACCTAAATGCGACGTCACCATCACTGCAGCTCCAGCTTTTAAGGCAGCTTGAATAGCAGGCACCGAAGCACGAATTCGTGTGTCTTCAGTGATGTGGCCGGCATCATCTTGCGGCACATTCATGTCAGCACGAATGAAAACACGCTTGCCACGTAATTGATCTTTTGCAATGAGGTCGCTGAGTCGGTTGAATTTCATGTTCGGCTCGATAAGTTAAATTCGGGAAACGCGTATTTTACCCCAGTGCACCCCCTATTCCGCCCATTCTGGCAGGTGCTTTTGCAGCTTTATGCAGGGTTTTATAGCTATAAAAATAAGATGAAATCAAGCTAAGAAAATACGCAGGCCTGTAAAACACAACATACCAAACACAATCGTGCCCACCATTTGCCGCGTCAGCATGAAATACAGCGCTGCGCAGAGTGCTGATAGCAATTTGAGATTACTTATCAAAGGCAGCATAGACCCATTTGCTAAAAATAAGTCTGGCGCCAGAATGGCAGCTAATGCCGTTGCAGGCGCATATTGCAAAGCATGTCGCACCCAAGGAGACAGCTTCACGCCACTACCTAAGGTCAGAAAGAAGCTGCGACATATAAATGTTGCTATCGTCATCAGCAGCATGAGCCAACAATATTCCAGCGTTGTCATGCTTCATCCTCAGTGAAGTGATCCACCAACATCGCCGCTGCAATACCGGCAAAAATCGCCATGACCAACCCAAGTCGGAAAGGCCAACTTATTGCCAATACAGATACAGCACCTGCCACCACTACGCCAGCCACGGCTGCCCAATTTTTAATCAAGGGGATGGTAATCGTGAGCAGTGCCAAAGTGCCGGCAAAACCTATGCCCCAACTAGAAGGAATCTGACTTGCCAACAACATGCCCGCCACACTACCCACTTGCCAGCTAGACCAAGTCGGGATCACTAAACCGGCAAAATAACCCAGCTTTTCCTCGCGATTTTCATGGGCAGGACCGGGAAAACGACGCGGGAAAACCCCCAACATCATATCCACATGAAAGTAACCACACACCAAGCGCTGATACCAAGGTAAATGCGAAAAATGCGGCGCTATGACTGCACTGAAGATCACAAAGCGTAGATTCACCAATACCGCGGTCAGAAAAATAATTGAGGCAGGGGCAAGCGCTGCAATCAAAGGCAACACCGCTAATTGTGCTGATCCGGCATAGACAGTGAAGGTCATTAGCAAAGCCTGCCAAAGACTCAGACCCGACTGCACCATCGCCATGCCCGTTACCATCCCCCATGCAAAAAGCCCAGGCCCAGTCTGCCAACCAACCAGTAAAGCCTCACGAAAAGCAGATTTTTGCAGGGAGAGTGGAGCAGCGTTTGGGGGATTCATGATCAAGTGTGAAGCGCTAGCGCAAAGAAATAATGCGCTTAGCAAACCAATATTCTACAGAGAAGACGTTAAAGCGGAGCTAATCCGCTAAAATCACGGATTCGAAAATTGAT
>JAXISQ010000249.1:0-3110 GCA_034680505.1 Noviherbaspirillum sp. | reverse complement strand
TGGCACTTCCATAAAATCTTCTGCTTCTATCCACAGTTCGCGACTGAGTTTGAAATGTCGATTGCCACGTTCAGGATGATGAGGATGAACTGGCGCAGTGCAATCTTCACTTGCGGTTTCAGAAAAATTATCAATGATCAGTTTGAGTGGATTAAGCACAGCAACTAAACGTGCTGCTTTAGGATCAAGGTCATCACGTAGCGCACCTTCTAGTGTGCTCATGTCTATCCAGCTATCTGCTTTAGCGACACCTATGCGCTCAGCAAAAAGTTGAATCGCTTCTGGTGTGTAGCCACGACGACGTATACCTACAATAGTCGGCATACGTGGATCATCCCAGCCATCAACAATATTTTCTTCTACGAGTTGTAAGAGTTTACGTTTACTCGTAATTGCATAAGTGAGATTGAGGCGTGCAAATTCATATTGATGTGGGAGTGGTTTTTTGAAAAAACCACCTTCAGTTAAACGTTCCAGTATCCAGTCATAAAAAGGTCTATGATCTTGAAACTCTAAAGTGCAAAATGAATGCGTAATATTTTCTAATGCATCAGAGATAGGATGCGTATAGTCATACATAGGATAAATACACCACTTATCACCAGTGCGATGATGATGCGCATGACGAATACGGTAAATCGCAGGATCACGCATATTCATATTTGGTGATGCCATATCGATTTTTGCACGCACGATATGTTCGCCATCTTTATATTCGCCGGCTTTCATACGTCTAAACAATGCAAGAGATTCTTCAGCAGGTCTATCTCTAAAGGGTGAGTTTTTACCGGGCTCACTAAAACTACCGCGGTTCGCTGCCATGTCGTCGGCGCTTTGACTATCGACATAAGCATGACCTGCAGTGATTAACCATTCAGCCATTTGATAGAGCTGATCAAAATAATCGCTCGCATAATGCAGATGCGCCACGCCATCATGCTGCCAGTCATAACCTAGCCATTGCACACTATCGATAATGGTGTCGACATATTCTTGGTCTTCCTTGGTAGGATTGGTGTCATCAAAACGTAAATGACAGCGTCCTGCATAATCGCGTGCTAAGCCGAAATTTAGGCAGATTGATTTAGCGTGACCGATATGCAGATAACCGTTAGGCTCTGGTGGAAAGCGTGTGATTACCGTTGGTAAGGCCTTGCCCTGTGCATCAGATCGATGTGCATATTTTGCACTTGCATTATCGTGATCAATAATGCCGCGCAAAAAATTGGAAGGAACGGTACTGTTGTTTGATTGGTTGTCGTTACTCATAACCCTAGGTTTGTAACAAGAAGAATAAGACAGCATTCTACCGTAGCGGGTAATTTTGATAGAACTGCGTCCGACTTGGCTTGGGTAGCAAGTGTGAGGAGAAGTTATGTGGGTGTATCCAAAAATAATTGCACATCGTGGCGGTGGCTCACTCGCCCCTGAAAATACATTGGCAGCTTTACGCTGTGGATTGTCATATGGCTTTCATGCGGTTGAATTTGATGTGATGGCTTTAGATAATGGCGATTGCGTTTTAATGCATGACAGCCAATGTGGTCGAACCATACAAGCAGAAGGAGCAGTGACACAATTTTCAGCAGCGCAGTTGGCAAGCATGGATGCGGGTAGTTGGTTTAGTCCAGCGTTTGCCGGTGAGCCCGTGCCGGATTTTGCAACGGCGATTGCGTTTTGTCTGCAACATGGCATATGGATGAATGCTGAGATCAAGCCTGCACCTGGAAAAGAAGCAGAAACGGGACGCTTGGTAGCGCAGATTTGTGCGAGCTTGCCGACCGGTGCGGTGCTGTTATCTTCTTTTTCACGTGTGGCTTTGCAGTCTGCGATGGCAGTGGCGCCAGATGTTCCTCGCGCGCTTTTAGTTGAACAAGTCCCATCAGATTGGCGCGAGCAATTGCAGTCATTAGATGCGCATGCGCTGCATGTGAAAGCTGCCCACCTTACACAAGCCCAAGCACATGAAATAAAAAAAGCGGGCATGGGTTTGTTTTGTTACACCGTCAATGATCCAGCAGAAGCACAGCGCTTGTTTGCTATGGGTGTGGATGCTTTTTGCACCGATCGTATCGACATCATTCCTGCAGATTTTGGTGTGCAATCTAGCTAAGGTTGATTTTTCGACAATACTATCTTGGTCTTGGGTTGACTAGCTAGCAGTCTACGCAAGGGCTTGATGAGGTCATCATTGGGGCTTCACGTATAATCGGCGGTTTGATAATGCACTTGCATGCCCTTGCAAAATACCCATGAACTCGTCCGATATACGCGAAAAATTCCTCAGTTTTTTTGAGTCCAAAGCCCATACCGTCGTGCGCTCTTCCAGTCTGGTTCCAGGCAATGATCCGACTTTGTTATTTACCAATTCGGGCATGGTGCAATTCAAAGATGTGTTTTTAGGTGCAGATAAACGTTCTTATGTTCGTGCTGCATCTGTGCAGCGTTGTTTGCGCGCTGGCGGTAAACATAATGATCTTGAAAATGTGGGTTACACCGCGCGCCATCATACGTTTTTTGAAATGCTGGGTAACTGGTCTTTTGGTGATTACTTCAAACGTGATTCATTGAAATGGGCATTTGAATTACTCACCAAAGTGTATGGACTGCCTGCTGAAAAATTATGGGCCACGGTGTATCACACCGATGATGAAGCCTATGACATTTGGGTCAATGAAATCGGTCTGCCCGCAGAGCGTGTGGTGCGTATTGGTGACAACAAAGGTGCACCTTACGCTTCCGATAATTTTTGGCAGATGGCTGATACCGGTCCGTGTGGACCATGTTCAGAAATTTTTTATGATCATGGTCCTGATGTATGGGGCGGTCCTCCGGGAAGTGCTGAGGAAGATGGTGACAGATATATAGAAATCTGGAACAACGTCTTCATGCAGTTTGATAGACAAATCGATCCTAAGACTGGAGAAGCTGTACTTACGCCATTACCAGCACCGTGTGTCGATACCGGTATGGGTTTGGAGCGTTTAGCTGCAATTTTGCAGCATGTGCATAGTAATTATGAGATTGATTCTTTTACGCGTTTAATTCAAGCAGCAGCAAGAGAAACAGGTGCAACAGATCTGCAGAATAATTCGTTGAAAGTGATTGCT
>JAXISQ010000248.1:0-3118 GCA_034680505.1 Noviherbaspirillum sp. | reverse complement strand
TTTTTTGTGCCAATGCTTTTGCGCCGTCATCAGCGTTAGCTTGACCAGCTAACAACAACGATGCAGCAGCAACTGATAATAATAATGCTTTCATGACATCTCCTTAAACAATACTACATATAAAACGTTAACTACTGCCAACTGCAATGATACTCAATATTTTGACGCTTTTGAAAGATTTTTTTAGCTTTTCACTCGAACTTGATATGTATCAAATCCAAGTAATTATTCAACGTATAAATCCAACACTTGGTTGACAACTCATTTGCCTACTTGTTCAGAGCTTCTAAACTATATTCTGTGACCATCGTATGGGTTTCATTCGGGTAAATCGTCACGCTATTTTCCATGGCATTGGCTGATTCCAAACAAATCATTTTTCGCCATTCATTTTCCGCACCCATATCACCCATCTGACTGGCTTTATCGCCCCAAGGCGTCCAGATAATTGTCGTATGGCTACAAGACTTAGTTACCCGGATTTTACGTTCATAGCCAGCATCATGAATCACACAATCACGACGACTATTTAAATAGACGCGATCAAACTCCCCATTAAATTTAATGGGGCCATGTTGCACATTACGTTGATAGCCAGCCACTTTGTCTGAAAACATTAAGTTTTCTAAACCAGTGATCTCAATATGATCTACATCGCTAATATTGAAATAAGTATGGAAAGCTTCACCTATCATGAATGGATGACTAGCTAAATTAGTCGTCATCATTTCCAAGCGTAAGGTCTGCCCCACAGTGATTGCCAAAACAAAACGATAGTCATAAGACAATTGTTTTTTAGTGACATCCGTATGCGTCATTTCCAGTAACAAGCGAGTTGCACCATTTGCCAAAATACTTGTTTGTAATACTTTCCAAGGAATGACACGTGCGAAACCGTGAGGGCAATAGCTACTATCCGTTGGATGTGCGCCAAACCAAGGCCAGCAAATTGGGATGCCTCCACGTATTGAACGACCTTCGGTGTAACGTGCATTGCTAGATAACCACAATACCGGCTGCGTCGCAGACTTTGGTTGCCAATGCATGACATGCGCGCCCTGCAAAGCAATGGTCGCTGTTGTGTGACTATTTTCTACTGATAAAAACTGAAGACCATGTTCATCTTCATATTGGGTCACACCAGCACTAATACCTACCTTGTTTTTAGCTAATTGTAAGTGAATCATAAATTAACTTATTTATTCTCAATAAGGGTTACATCACGCACCGCACCCTTAGATGCTGATGTCGTCATCGCGGCATAAGCTCGTAGTGCAGGTGAAACAACTCGCTCACGACTCACAGGCTTCCAAGCTTTTGCCCCTTTTGCTTCCATCGCGGTTCGACGTTTGGCTAAAGTTGCATCATCCACTTTTAAATTAATCGTACGCTTTGGAATATCAATTTCAATCGTATCGCCTTCTTCGACCAAGCCAATCGCACCACCTTCAGCAGCTTCTGGTGAAGCATGTCCGATACTTAAGCCAGATGTACCACCAGAAAATCGCCCATCAGTTAATAACGCACACTCCTTACCTAATCCTTTGGATTTTAGATAAGAAGTTGGGTAGAGCATTTCTTGCATACCAGGTCCACCACGGGGACCCTCGTAACGAATGACCACAACATCACCAGCAACAATTTTATCTTCCAAAATGCCAGCAACTGCATCATCTTGTGATTCAAAAATACGCGCACGGCCTGTGAACTTAAGGATACTGTCATCAACCCCTGCCGTTTTCACGATGCATCCATCAACGGCAATATTGCCGTATAAAACAGCTAAACCCCCATCTTGTGAATAAGCATGGGCCTTATCACGAATACAACCCTCAGCACGGTCGGTGTCTAAGGCTGGCCAAAGCATCGATTGGCTAAATGCGATGGTGGTAGCAATCCCACCTGGCGCAGCTAAATAAAGTTTCTTAGCATCTTCATGACCAGGGTTCATTACATCCCACTGATCCAGTGCATCGCCCATTGTTGGCGCATGAACGACTGGCGTATCACGATGGATCACACCTGCGCGATCCAACTCACCCAAAATACCCATCACACCACCTGCACGATGAACATCCTCCATGTGGTATTTAGCAGTGGCTGGCGCCACTTTGCAGACGCAAGGCACTATGCGTGAAAGCCTATCAATGTCTTTCATCGTAAAATCCACACCGGCTTCATGCGCCGCTGCTAGCAAATGTAAAACCGTATTCGTTGATCCGCCCATTGCAACATCTAAACAAACTGCGTTTTCAAAAGCTTTAAAGTTTGCAATCGAACGTGGCAATACAGTTTCATCGTCTTGCTCATAATAACGCTTAGCCAAATCGACAATTAAACGACCAGCATTCAAAAAGAGTTGTTTTCGTGCAGAGTGTGTTGCCAATGTAGAGCCATTACCCGGCAAACTCAAACCAAGCGCCTCGGTTAAGCAATTCATAGAATTAGCAGTAAACATGCCTGAGCAAGAACCACAAGTTGGACAAGCTGAGCGCTCAATTTCTTCAGACTCAGCATCCGACACATTGTCATCAGCTGCTGCAACCATTGCATCAACTAAATCTAGTTTATGAACTGTTCCCTGCCAATTGACTTTACCTGCCTCCATTGGCCCACCTGAAACGAAGACCACTGGAATATTTAAGCGCAACGCCGCCATCAGCATACCTGGCGTAATTTTGTCACAATTGGAAATACAAACTAATGCATCAGCACAGTGTGCATTCACCATATATTCAACACTGTCGGCAATCAAATCACGACTAGGTAAGCTGTAAAGCATGCCACTGTGACCCATCGCGATACCATCATCGACAGCAATCGTATTAAATTCTTTAGCCACACCGCCCGCTTTTTCAATCTCGCGCGCAACTAATTGCCCCATGTCCTTTAAATGCACGTGGCCAGGCACAAATTGTGTGAAAGAGTTTGCAATCGCAATAATCGGTTTATCAAAATCACCGTCTTTCATCCCAGTCGCGCGCCAAAGTGCGCGTGCACCCGCCATATTGCGGCCGTGAGTGGTAGTACGTGAACGATATACAGGCATGACAGCATCCAACAAAAATCAAAAATGTAATTTTAAACTACAGCGCCACAAACGGCATCAGTTATATGG
>JAXISQ010000247.1:0-3132 GCA_034680505.1 Noviherbaspirillum sp. | reverse complement strand
ACTGCGCCATTCATTTTTCCTAGTATGTGAACTTGTGAAATTTTTTCTTTAGCTTTGCTTAAACGCGCCACGACATTCGCGATTTCTTTACCTAAGGTAGTGGGGCTAGCTGGTTGGCCATGGGTACGAGACATCATCGCAATGTCAGCATGTTCATGTGCCAGTTCAGTTAATTTTTGAATTAGCGTGCTGAGTTGAGGAAGCAGGACGGTGTCGCGAGCAGCTTTTAACATCATGCCATGCGAAGTATTGTTGATGTCTTCTGAGGTGCAGGCAAAGTGTATGAATTCAGATGCGGCAACTAATTCAGGTACATCTTGTACTTTTTCTTTTAACCAATACTCAACAGCTTTCACATCATGGTTAGTGACAGCTTCAATCTCTTTAATGCGTTGTGCATCTACTTCAGTGAAATCTGAAGCAAGTTTTTCTAGTAATTGTCTAGCGCTGGCTGAAAAGGTCTGAATTTCAGTAAATCCAGCTTCAGAAAGTGCGATTAGCCAAGCAATTTCCACTTTGACTCTGTGGTGCATAAAGCCAGCCTCGGACAAAATTGGACGCAAAGCATCAGTTTTAGAAGCATAGCGGCCATCGAGTGGGGAAAGAGCATTCAGAGCGGTGAGTGGCATAGTCATTGAGGAAAAAGGGAGAGGACTGAGTTAGCTAGATGCGATTTAATTAAGGCGTGATTTTACCATTTGCAATATGTGGTTTTAAGCTTAACAAGCATCTGTAAAGTGGAATTTGTCGATGTTATAATTCGCCTCCCTCATTTCTGCGACGACATCATGAAGCTAATCGGATCACTCGCAAGTCCCTATGTTCGTAAAGTCCGCGTCGTCATGGCGGAAAAAAAACTCGATTATGAATTGGTATTGGAAGATGTTTGGTCGCCAGATACAACAATCGGGTTGTCGAATCCTTTGGGTAAAGTGCCTTGCCTGATCATGGAAGATGGCGGCGCTATGTTTGATTCGCGCGTCATTGTTGAATACTTAGACACGATGTCGCCTGTCGGTAAATTAATTCCTACGCAAGGTCGTGGTCGTGCCAGCATTAAATGCTGGGAGGCGTTAGCAGATGGTGTGTTAGATGCAGGAATTGCCGTTAGATTGGAAATGACACAGCGTCCTGAAAAAGAGCGCAGCCCTGCTTGGATGACGCGCCAAATGACAAAAGTAAAAAATGGTTTGCAAGCCATGTCAGTAGGATTGGGTGATGCTCCATTTTGCACCGGCGCGCAAATGACATTGGCGGATGTGGCAGTGGGGTGCACACTAGGTTGGTTGGCATTCCGTTTCCCTGAACTGACTTGGCGCGATGATTACGCAAATCTTGCGCGTTTGTTTGACAAGCTCTCGGAAAGAAAATCATTTAAAGACACCGTACCTGTCGCTTGATTTTAATGAGCATGAAAAAAACGGAGCATGGCTCCGTTTTTTTATGGGTAACTGATATGAAAAATATTTAGGTACTTGCCTTGCTGGATGAAGCAATAATGCCACCACCTAAACAGACATCGCCGTCGTAGAGAACAGCTGATTGTCCTGGGGTGACTGCCCACTGAGGCTGCGTGAACGCGAGTTGGAAATGTTGGTCATTCATAGTCGTAAATTCACACGCCATGTCACTCTGACGATAACGGGTTTTAGCAGAGACATTGACTTGTGATGGCGCTGATCCTGCGACCCAGCTAATTTGATCCGCAATCAATGCAGAAGATAATAACCATGGATGGTCATGACCTTGCACTACATAGAGTGTATTTGCAGTGACATCTTTACGTGCTACATACCAAGCATCGTGGCTACCATTTTCACGTGTATGTTCTTTTACACCGCCTATGCCTATGCCTTTTCTTTGACCTAAGGTGTAGAAAGATAAGCCTACATGTTCACCGATGATTTTTTCATCTGGTGTTTTTATGGGGCCGGGTTGAAAAGATAAATAACGATTTAAAAATTCACGGAAAGGACGCTCACCAATAAAGCAAATACCCGTGGAATCTTTTTTCTGCGCGTTCGGTAATTTTAGTTGTTCAGCTATTTCACGCACTTGGCTTTTATGTATTTCACCTAATGGAAATAAAGTGTTGGCAAGTTGTGATTGATTTAAGCGATGCAAAAAATAACTTTGGTCTTTACTGCTATCAATGGCTTTGAGTAATTCAAACTGACCACTAGTAGTGTTTTGTCTGACGCGTGCGTAATGCCCCGTTGCGATCAGATCAGCACCTAATTTGATAGCATGATCAAGAAATGCTTTGAATTTAATTTCTGCATTACACAACACATCCGGATTTGGTGTGCGTCCTGCTTGATATTCACGTAAGAATTCTGCAAAGACGCGATCTTTATATTCGCTAGCAAAATTAACGGCTTCAATATCCACATCTAAGACATCAGCCACACTGGCAGCATCGAGCCAGTCTTGTCGTGTGGAGCAATATTCATCATCGTCATCATCTTCCCAGTTTTTCATGAAAAGACCGATCACTTCATAGCCCTGTTGCTTAAGCAGCCAAGCAGCCACAGAAGAATCCACGCCACCAGACATGCCTATGACGACGCGTTTAGCCGACATAATCTGATCCCGTCACACTGGGATGAGTAAATAACATGGAGAGGGGTTGACGCTTACCTGCCAAATAATCATCGACACATTGCATGACTAAGGGACTGCGATGTTTATCTTCACAGGCTTGCAATTCTTCATAAGACATCCAGAGCGCGCGAATAATGCCTTCGTCTAGTGCTTGGTTGTGAACGGCACCTACCTGACCAGAAAAAGCGAAACGCAAATAAGTGACGTTTTCTTTGGTGCGGCTAGAGACGTAGCGCGACATGTAGACCCCGATCAAGGCATCGGGCGTGAATTCATGGGCAGTTTCTTCTAGAGCTTCTCGACTAACGGCAGTAATCAGTGATTCGCCGGGATCGAGATGGCCGGCGGGTTGATTAAAGCGCACCCCGTCACTGGTCTCTTCTTCGACCAGCAGAAATTTGCCCTGTCTTTCTATGATGGCGGCGACAGTAACCGATGGTTTCCAAATGTCAGACATGGTTTCCTTCTCAGAGCCGGCATTTTACCTTGCCCTTCATGCTGCTTTGCGCCAAACTGATTTTTAACTTT
>JAXISQ010000246.1:0-3142 GCA_034680505.1 Noviherbaspirillum sp. | reverse complement strand
GCGAGGATTTGAATCAGTAATAAAAAAAGCCACTCCGAAGAGTGGCTTTTGGAAACGATGAATTCAAATTGCATTAAAAAATAAATTTTTAGAATTTATAGCCAACTCGAACAATATAGTCAGTAGGATTAATGGTTAAGGTCGATCTAGTTGTTAGTCCTGCACCTGCGCCCGTGCCTGTCATGGTGATATCAGACTTTAATGGTATGTAAGAAATAGATGAATTAATTGACCACTTATCATCGATATTATAAATAAATCCAAAATTATAAACAGGCGCCCATGATGAACTCATTGTTGCAGATGAACCTGCAAGGGTTACAACTGTAGCATCGCCTCTGTTAATGTTGACATTCTTAAAGCTGGCGTGAGTCACACCTAAGCCTATGTAAGGTCTTACTTGACTGCTAGGTTCGTTAAATAAGTACTTGGCAACTACTGCCGGTGTGTATGCCGTTGCTTTGGCTGCATCAGGATGAAATTTTGGGTTTGTGCCATTAGGTAGATTTAAGCTCACACTTAATTCAGGTGGAATGCCTAGCGAAACTTCGCCTGCAAAATTATCGGTAAACATTCTCATAATACTAAATGATAATGTGGTTACATTATCAATAGATGCTTCAGTTCCAAGCAATGCAGTATTAAAATTACCTGCAAAGGCATTACCCGATGCACTTGGTCTGCTTGCGCTTGGGTTCGGCGCTATCTAAGCCAATCCCACATTCACAATCGTATCTCCCGCTTTTTGAGCGAAAGTGAGATTTGATGCCAGTAATATTGCTACGCCAACTACGGTCAATAAATTTTTCATCTTTGTCTCCAATTGTTAGTGATTGATTCGACTGTGAATTGTTTTTATCAGCGAATCTTATTGATTTAATTATTTCATTTTATTTCTGCAAATTTAAGAGAGTTAAAAAAAGCCACTCCGAAGAGTGGCTTTTAAGTGCAACGTTTCTAAATCAAATCGGTATTAAACCGACGTGAAATTAGAACATCTTGCGGATACCAACAGCGTAGCCAGTTTGTGATGCTGTGGATGCACCGGTAATACCATCGCCACGAGTTGAGTACAAAGTACCTGCGCCGTTTGTTCCACGGCTGTATGTTGCATACAGACCAGTGTTTTTGCTGAGTGAGTAATATGCACTTAAGTTGGTGATAGTTGCTGCGTTAGTTGCATTGTTACGAGCATAGTTAGCGTTAACCGTTGCTTTTTCTGTTACAGCGTAAGCAGCGCCAACTGTGTATGTGTTGATGTCAGCATCTGCTGCGGTTTCGCTATATTTGATGTAGCCACCTGATAAGCGTAACTGACCCATTTGGTAACCAGCAGTTGCTGCAGTTGAGCTGTAGTCATTAGTTTTTGACTGATAAGCTGCAGCTACACTTACATCACCTTGTGCGAAATTACCACTGTAAGCAGTATATTTGTTAGCGTCTACGCCTGCGCTAACTTGGCTCAATACAGTAGCTGAGAAACCGCCCATTGATGGACTGGTGTAGCTTACGGCGTTAGGAATGAAGAACCCACCATTTGTGGTTGCGCCAGTACCAGTTACAGATGCACCATTTGCGGATTGATCTGCCGACATAATCAAAAGTGGAACAAAGAAGCTGTTTCCACCAGCGATACCATTAGCTACTGCGCCGATATATGGGGAAAGTTGTAAGCCAGCTTTTACGGAACCGAAATCGCCTGACAAGCCTACGTTACCTTGGCGGTTAAATACTGCGCCAGCAGTTTGAGCAGCTGTGCCTGCTGTGTTCATTGCAGATGTACCGCCATTGTCTTGACCGCCAGTACCGATGTTCAAGCCACCTTCAATTGCGTAGGTTGCTTTCATACCGCCGTCGAGGTCTTCCGAACCAGAGATACCGAAGTATGAACCACCCCAGTTACCAGAACCATCAAAAGACAAATTGCCAGTGCTGGTTTTTGCCATAGAAGCATCTAAAGAACCATAAACAGTTGCGCCATCAGCCATTGCTGCGGTCGAAGCTACTAAAGCCAAGACTGCTAATGCAATTTTAGTATTTCTCATTTTTTAATCTCCAAAATGTTGTGATGCTAAAATTTCGTTGTTGCGTCGCGCAAAACGGTGTTTTACACGGCAAAACGACACTCCGAGACCAGGGGATCAAAGAGTCAGCATGCATTGAAGCAAATCTATTCCCATAGAGCAAAGTTAATTCTTCTTTTCCGGCAACTTTGTTCGATAATCGTGGTTTTCATACAACACAACACAGAATAAGTTAATTTCCTGATAACAAAATGTCCCTAGACCACTTTATTACTGCATTTGATAAGAGCTTACGCATCGTTGCTGGCGTGACACCCGCTCATCGCCCCAATCCAGCAGGCAATTCTGTGTCTGGCCAGCTCAGTGATGAAGAGCGACGCCACAGCGCAGGTCTGATGCGGGTAAATCACGTGGGTGAGGTGTGTGCTCAGGCTTTGTATCAAGCGCAGAGTTACTTTGCGCGTTCAGATGTGGCGCGTCAGCAATTCAAGTTGGCGGGTGCTGAGGAAATGGATCATTTGGCCTGGACATCCGAGAGGTTAAAAGAATTAGGTTCGCGACCCAGTTTGCTTAACCCTCTCTGGTATGCGGGCGCATTTGCTATGGGCGCGATTGCAGCGAACTTAGGTGATGCAAATAGCTTAGGTTTTGTTGTTGAAACAGAGAAGCAAGTCGAAGCACATTTAAATCATCACCTAGCTGAATTGCCAGAGCAGGATCTACGCTCAAGAGCAATCGTTGCGCAGATGCGGGATGATGAAATTGCGCATGGTGCTGCAGCACATGATTTAGGTGGAGCAGACATGCCGCAGCCTATCAAAGTAGGCATGCAGCTCATATCTAAAGTGATGACCAATACAGCGTATTACCTGTAAGCGTCATCAACTTGTTAGTGAAGATGAGGGTGCAACTGCAATGCATCTAAACAGTTGCAGGGCCTTCTTCTACTACTTCAAAAGAATGTGTGATCTCTGCAGTTTTTTCCATCATGATGGAAGCAGAGCAGTATTTTTCATGCGATAGCTTAATCGCTCGTTCAACTAAGTTGGCTTTCAAGTTAAAACCACGCACGATGAAATGAAAATGCACTTTGGTGAATACCTTAGGATCTTTTTCAG
>JAXISQ010000245.1:0-3151 GCA_034680505.1 Noviherbaspirillum sp. | reverse complement strand
GGAACCAGGACTTTCATGGATGACCCCTGAGGATAAGATTGACGTTAACGTAAACGGAATTATAAAAGAGATTACAAAAGCGCGCAAAATTTCGGCACGATCGTTCTATTATTTACAAAAAAAATAAGAGGTTGTGCTACAAACAACCTCAAACATAGGAACGTATTAGTAGTGCAGCGAATTATTTACGCCGCATAAAAAAGGTAAATTCCAGTTCTGCTTGACTATGCTCAAGCAAATCATTGCCTGTTTGGCGCGCAAAAGCCTGAAAATCCCGCACCGAACCAGGATCCGTCGCCACCACACGCAAAATATCACCGCTACTCATGTCGGACAGCGCTTTCTTTGCTTTCAATATAGGCAGCGGGCATTTCAAACCGCGCGCATCTAAGTCTTTTTGAAATTCCATACTGCTTCCTTTGTTTACTTCCTTTATTAGCTGCTTATTTTATTCATCTTATTCATCCGGTCGCTGCGCACCCCAATCGATGAATTCAACTGGCAATCCACGCTCCCGCATCCAGTCAGCCATGGCGTAACCTGTGCCTGCTCGCCAAGGTCGTAAACGTTCCGGTGCAACTAACTTATATTCAACCAACTCTGGAGATAACTGTATTTCTCCAGAAGCGCGCACATGATAGGCAATGATTAATTCGTTTTTACGAATAAATTCATACACACCAATCAGCTCTACAGAATCTGCATGTAAGTTGGTTTCTTCTTTTAATTCACGCGCTATGCCTTGTTCTGGTGTTTCACCACGTTCCATGAAACCAGTAATGAGAGCAAAATTTTTCTCAGGCCATGCCACATTGCGTGCTAACAGAACACGCCCTTCTATCTCAACTAAAGCTGCCAACACTGGAAGGGGATTATCCCAATGCGTCCAATGACCTGTGGGACAAGCCAGTCTGATTTTGTCGCCATCTGTATTGATATCAGCATCAGCGCGAAAAATTAAGGGCGCAGCACAGAGCGGACAAAATCGATACTCTTGCATACAGTTATAGACGTTCGCCCACCCAAGCTTGCACGCCTGCTAGAGCAGCCGGCAAACCTTGTGGCTCAGTGCCACCTGCTTGTGCCATATCCGCTCTACCACCGCCTTTACCACCCACCTGCTGCGCTACAAAATTCACCAACTCACCTGCTTTGACTTTGTTGGTTGCATCGGCGGTTACACCCGCAATCAAACTCACTTTACCTTCATTCACTGCGGCTAAAACAATCGCTGCAGACTTAAGCTGGTCTTTCATTTTATCCATCACAACGCGTAGTGTGCTGGCATCTGCATCCGGCAACATCACGGCTAATACTTTTAAGCCTTTGATATCGACAGCCTGTGACAACAATTCATCGCCTTGGCCTGATGCCATTTTAGATTTCATCGCAGCGAGATCTTTTTCCAGCGTTTTTACTTGCTCTTGAATTTGTTGTATGCGCTGCGTGATTTCTTCTGGCTGCACTTTTAATACAGATGCAGTTTCATTCACGCGCGATGCCAGTGATTGAACCAGTGTGAGTGCATTCGCGCCAGTGACAGCTTCAATTCTACGTATACCTGCAGCGACACCACCTTCGGATACGATCTTAAAGAGACCAATATCACCAGTGCGCGTGACATGGGTACCACCACATAATTCACGTGAAGTGCCTATGCCTAATACACGCACTTGATCACCATATTTTTCACCAAATAAAGCCATGGCACCATGTTTGATTGCATCATCATAGGCCATCAACTCAGCACTAGTCGCAGCATTTTCTAACACTTCATGATTGACTAAAGCCTCGATACGACGCATTTCATCCGCTGACACAGGTGCGTTATGGCTGAAATCAAAACGCGTTTTATCTGCATCAACTAAAGAGCCTTTTTGCGTAACATGTCCACCCAACACCGTACGCAATGCTTTATGCATAAGGTGAGTTGCAGAGTGATTACGCATAGTCGCAATACGACGTTGATGATCTACTTTTGCAGACACGCTATCACCAACGCGCAAACTGCCATTGTGTAATTTGCCGTGATGTCCAAATACATCGGCTTGAATTTTTTGTGTGTCGAATACTTCAAAACTTGTATTCGCTATTTCAAGCAGACCCGCATCCCCTGCCTGACCGCCGGACTCTGCATAAAAAGGCGTGTGATCCAACACGACGATGGCATCTTGACCTGCAGCTACTGTATCAACTGTACTGCCATTCACATACAGTGCAATAATTTTTGCTTGCTCAGCGAGCGTTTCATATCCAACAAATTTTGTCTTAGGTCCGCTATATTCAATACCAGCAGCCATTTCAAATTTACCTGCTGCACGCGCTGTATTTTTTTGTTTTTCCATCGCGACCTGAAAACCAGCTTCGTCTAATGTGACATCACGTTCACGACAAATATCTGCTGTTAAATCAAGTGGGAAACCATAGGTGTCATACAAAGTGAACGCTGTTTTTCCATCAAGATGCGCAGGATCTTTTGCTAACGCAGCTTCAAGAATTTTCATGCCATTTTCTAGCGTCTCACCAAAACGTTCTTCTTCTTGTTTTAATACACCTGCAACACGCTCAGCCGCTTCATTCAATTCTGGATAAGCAACGCCCAGTTCTTTTACTAAATCAGGCACTAACTTATAAAAGAAAGGACGTTTTTGACCTAACTTATTGCCATGACGAAGAGCGCGACGAATAATGCGACGCAATACATAAGCACGACCTTCACTGCCTGGAATCACACCATCTGTTACTAAAAACGCGCAAGCACGAATATGATCAGCAATCACTTTCAACGAATTATTCTGCAGATCTGTTGCACCTGTTTCTCTTGCTGCTGCTTGAATTAAACGCGTAAAAGAATCAATCTCATAATTACTGTGCACATGCTGCAAAATCGCAGCTAAACGCTCCAACCCCATACCCGTATCTACACACGGTGCTGGTAATGGCGTAAGTACAGCTTCTCCTGTCTTAGGATCGATTTGTCTATCAAACTGCATGAAGACGTTGTTCCAGATTTCTATGTATCTGTCACCGTCTTCCTCAGCACTTCCTGGAGGACCACCCCATACCTCAGGACCATGATCATAAAAAATTTCTGAACAAGGTCCACACGGACCGGTATCAGCCATCTGCCAAAAATTATCGGAAGCATAAG
>JAXISQ010000244.1:0-3156 GCA_034680505.1 Noviherbaspirillum sp. | reverse complement strand
TACGGCTGAGCCTATGACCTTAATTAATGGCAACGATAAATTCACACTTAAGTTTGATTGCAAGCCCTGTGAAATGCATGTGATGGGTAAGATTCGCAAGCCTGTTTTGCAAATGCCCCCGCCACAGCCTTTACATTTTCACCCTAGAGAAAAAGCTTAGATTAAACGCCTAGTTTTATTTTTCTACTTCTGCCGCTTCGATGTTAAGTGACTTCATATCAAAGTAGATTTCTACTTTTTTACCCTGTTTGTTTTGGCCATACATTTCATAGCAGTAATTATCAATTTTCAATTCTTTGATAGTAAAGCCCTCTTCTGCAAGCACATGCTTCAAATCCTCTTGATCGGCCCATTCAGCTTTTGGGTAGGCTTTGCATGTGACTACTGCCTCAGCATTAATGGTTATCAACCCAAATAACAAAAATAAATATAACTTTTTCATTTGTTTGATTTCCATTAAGTATCGGCCCACATGCGAATTAAATTATGATAATTGCCTGTTAATCGAATCACCGCAGCACTATCACCGTGCTCCTGACGCAATGTTGAGATTGCCGCATCCATATCAAATAGCAATGTTCTTTGCGCATCATCTCGAATCATACTTTGCGTCCAAAAAAAGCATGCAATGCGAGCGCCTTTTTTCACTGGAGTGACATGATGCAAGCTGGTGCCCGGATAAATCACCATGTCACCTGCCGGTAGTTTCACGGATTGAAGACCGTAAGTATCTTCAATGACTAATTCACCGCCTTCATAGCTTTCTGGCGGTGCTATAAATAAAGTGGATGAAATGTCTGTTCGAACATGATTGCCTGTCAGTGCATGTGTGCGGACTGCATTATCAATATGCGCTCCAAAATCCATGCCTTCGCGATATTGATTAAACAGAGGTGGATATATTTTTTTTGGTAATGCTGCGGAAAAAAATAAAGCATTACGACTCAATGCTTGCAACACAATTTTTCTAGCAGCCTCTGCTGAAGGAGATTCTTCAGGTAATTGCATATTCCGTTTTACTTGAGCTGATTGGGGGCCTGCTGTGATTTTGCCATCCACCCACTCAGCTTCACCCATAAGTGTTTGTAGCTGCTTGAGTTCTTCAGGCGTTAAAACATTAGGAATATGTAGCAACATAAAATATCCTTAAAATTTTAATTCGGTCGTTAATATTACTGTTCTACTATTACCCGGCACACTAAAGCCGCCATTGTCATAAATGGCATCGTAATAGACTTTATCGAGCAGATTTTTAACGTTCAGTTTTATGGCCCATTTCTTTTCTTCATAGGCTAGCATGCTATCTAGACGCACATAGCCTGGTAGGGTATTGGGAGAAAACTCTGTGAATGCAGTGGTTGATGAAGGCACGTAGCCAAATCTCTCACCTTTGGCTTCCAAGCCAAGTGCAAACTTCCATTTATCAGTCAGTTTGTAAGTGCTCCAAATATTGAAAGTAACTGGAGGAGTGTTTCTTGCTCGCTGGCCTTTATAGCCTTGATACGCGCTTGTTATGGCGCCTGTTTGTGCGTTAACATTTTCAGCCACTTCTAGGATTCTTGCATCCATAAAAGCAAGGCCGCTAAAAACTTCCCATTTGTCATTGATACGTCCGGCTAACTCAAACTCCAAGCCATTAGTCCTGCGCTTTTTAGTTAAAATCGCTGCTGTTGATTCTAAGTCAGTATTTCGCTCCCAATCTTTAGCTGTTCTGTACAAGGCGGATCTAAAGGCTAAATCACCGTCAAAGAATAACCATTTTGCCCCAGCTTCAATTGTTTCACTTCTTTCAGGTGGTTGAGGCTTAACGGTTAGCTGGTATAAGTCCGCAGTAGGGCTAAAAGAGTCACTCCAGCTTAAGTAATAGTGAGTTTCAGGGGTGTAATGGTAGGAGAGTGCGCTACGATAACTATTCTCTCCATAGCTGAGTTTAGGAGATGTTGCACTTGAATAATCTGCTTTTAATTCATCTCGACGCATCCCTACTAAGACATCCCACTTAGGTGCAATTGTGATGGTGTCTTGCATATAAACGGCATAATTATCTGCATCGAACTCTGTTGGATTGGACGTACTTTCTACACCTGGTAGATAAAAGTTCGTGCCCCCGGCACCACCAGTTCCAAAGTTTCTTAATGAGGTTCTGTAGTTTTTTTCTTTTAAATATTCTAGGCCACCTAAAAACTGATTTTTAAATCCAGCTAATTCAAACTTAGTACTAAAGTCAGATTGTATGGTTTGCGTTTGATAGTGCATCTTGCGAGTCACTGCGCCAGTATTATAAGTACTTGTAGGTGGCAAGGAGGCACTGGGTTTTTGCGCCCAATACGCGCGTTCATAATCTGCATCACGAATTTGTGTTCTTAATTGAGTATCTTCACTAAATTTATGCGTAAAAATTGCTGTGGTGATAGATGTGTTGCTGGTATCAAAGTTTTGACTACCACCGTAATAAGTTTTTTCATTAATTGACCCAGTATTAATGGGTCTTGTATTTACAAAAGAAACCCCGAAGTCAGGATCATCATTTGTTTTAGTCGTGACATGATTCAAGAAAAATTCATTGTCAGTGCCTATCCCAGTGCCAAAACTTAAAGCAATTCCCTGGCGATCCAACCTTGGGCGATCGTCATTTGTTGGATTCTTACGATAGTTTTCTTCTGCCCTATCCATCACGTTGATGCGAATGGCAGTATCATCATTTAAGACTTTATTAAAATCACCAGTTGCCTGATGATAGTTATAACTACCGATTGAAGCAGTGACTTTATTTTCATCTTTTAGTTTAGCCATTTTGCTGACTTGGTTAATTACACCACCTGCTTGGCCTCGACCAAATAGCATCGCTGCAGAGCCTCGTAATACATCTACTTGTTCTATATTAAATAGTTCACGATTGTATTGCGCTGTGTCACGAATACCATCTAAATAAATATCACCGAAAGTATAGAAGCCCCTCAACATCATATTGTCCCCTGCACGACCACCTTCCGCAGCATTAAATGTTAGGCCGGCGACGTTTGATAATGCTTCACGCAAGGAACTAAGTTGCTGATCTTTAATTAAGCTATTCGTTATTGTGGTGACGGCTTGCGGAATATCATGGGGATCTTGTAATACTTTGCCCACTCGAGTTTTAGTTGCTTGGTAGCCATC
>JAXISQ010000243.1:0-3162 GCA_034680505.1 Noviherbaspirillum sp. | reverse complement strand
GTGCACGTAATTGCACATCTTTAATGCGTGTCGCAAGAACCTTCATGGCCTGTGCTTTATTTTTGTGTTGGCTTCTATCGTCCTGACATTCGACTACGATGCCAGTTGGGATATGTGTAAGTCGTACGGCGGAATCAGTTTTATTGATGTGCTGACCGCCTGCGCCAGAAGCGCGAAAAGTATCAATACGTAAATCAGCAGGATTGATATCCACATCACTAATTTCATCTGCTTCTGGCATTACAGCAACGGTGCAAGCAGAAGTATGAATACGACCCTGTGTTTCTGTTGCAGGCACACGCTGCACACGGTGACCGCCGGATTCAAACTTCATACGTGAATACACACCTTGCCCAACTAAACGCACAATCACTTCTTTGTAGCCACCAATTTCAGAAGGTGATTCCGATACCATTTCAACTTGCCAACGGCAACGCTCTGCATAGCGTGTGTACATGCGTAGTAAATCGCCAGCAAACAAAGCAGATTCATCGCCGCCTGTGCCTGCACGTATCTCAAGAAATATATTGCGCTCATCATTCGGATCTTTAGGCAGCAACATCTTTTGTAAATCAAGTTCTAATGCTGCTATGCGCTCTTGAGCTGCATCGATTTCTTCTTGCGCAAAAGCCTTCATGGAAGGATCTTGCATCATCTCTTGCGCAGTTTTTATATCAAGTTGTGCATCACGCCATTGCGCATACAGACCCACCACGGGTTCCAGTTCTGCATGCTCGCGTGTCAGCTTACGATATTGATTCATATCCGCAGTGGCTGATTCTTGATTCATCAGCGTGCCGACTTCTTCCAGTCGCTCGGAGAGCTGATCAAGCTTGGACAACAAAGAAGTTTTCATCGCGGGATAGAGTTGATTCTTATGACATGCATCATTCACGATGCGCGGCTGGGGTAAGGCTCATCATGAGTGAGCAAGATGGATAAACTTACCTAGCGTTTGGTGCGAAACAATTGAGGAAGTAATTGAGCAAGACGAGCTCGTTCATCAGCCTCAGCATTATGCAAAGCTTGTTGCGGCCCATGAAGAAACTTTGCTGTCAGACCTTTGGAGAGCGCTTCTAGTACGACATCAATATCTTCGCCTTTTGCAATTAATTTCCGTGCACGTTCGAGTTCAGCTTGCCGCATTTGTTCACTCGATTCTTGTAAGTCTTGAATGATGGGCACAACAGCTCTGCCATCTACCCAATGCATAAATGATTGCACACGTGTTTCAATAATTGATTCAGCCTGTGCCACAGCAGCTTGACGATTTTCCATGCCGGTTTGTACTGCAGAACCTAAATCATCGACGGTATATAAAAACACATCATCGAGTCTGCCAACTTCCGGTTCTATATCGCGAGGAACTGCAATATCCACCATAAACATAGGTTTGCGACGACGACTCTTAATGGCACGTTCAACCATACCTAAACCAATGATAGGTAAAGTCGACGCTGTACAAGAAATCACGACATCGAATTTAGCTAATTGATCTGGTAGTTCACTCAGTCTTAAGGTGTGGCCATGTAAACGTTCAGCAAGTTGTTCTGCGCGTTCAGGCGTACGATTTGCAATGGTTAGGCTTTTAGGATTTTGGGCAGCAAAATGCGTTGCGCACAGTTCTATCATTTCGCCAGCACCAATGAACAGCACATGCTGTTCTTTTAAGCTGTCAAAAATGCGTTGAGATAAACGCACTGCTGCAGCTGCCATGGAAACACTATGCGCTCCAATTTCTGTGGTTGTCCGCACTTCTTTGGCAACTGCAAAAGTACGTTGAAACATTTGATGTAAATACGTGCCCAGACCACCAGCAGCTTCAGCCTGACGAACGGCATCTTTCATTTGACCCAGAATTTGGGGTTCGCCCAACACCATAGAATCCAATCCTGATGCAACGCGAAACGCATGGCGCACAGCGTCGTGTTGCGGCAGAGCGTAAAGATAAGGACGTAATTCTGAATAAGGGAGCTTGTGATAATCGGCAACGAAGTGACCGGTAGCATCGATGGCTTGTTCAACATTGCCGTATTGCATGCTGGCAGCATAGATTTCAGTGCGATTGCAGGTCGAAAGAATCGCAGTTTCTGGAGCCTTGGCTTTGACATCACTACGCGAGAACCATGCGCAAGCCGAACCCACAGCTTGACCGAGTTGGTCAGCAGGAAAAGCCACCTTCTCTCTCAAGGAAATTGGTGCGCTATTGTGGTTAAGCCCTACGGCAAGTAGTTGCATGGAAACGTTTTCACAGTGAAAGTTTAGCCAAGTGCATTATAGCTGTTGCCTGCACTCTAACGGACCTAGTTGAGCCTTAAATGCAGTAAGAAAAACGCTTAAATTGTGATTTTTTCTAACTTATAACCATAACCATAAACTGGTGCCAGTCTAAATCCATACTCCGGTTGTAATTGCAGCTTGTTTCTGACCCTAGAAATATGCGTATCTATCGTTCTTGAGCTGACTTCAGTCTCGGTCGCCCAGACGGATTCCAAAATATAAGCGCGGGAAAGAGGACGCCCCATATTTTTAAAAAGCAGCAAACCTAAATCAAACTCTTTTTGGGTGAGTGCTATGGTTTGGTCGTTGAGCGTTAGTTTCGCTTTGCGAATTTCAAATGTATGTTGTCCAAATATTATCTTGTCCGCTGCCTGCCAAGCCGGATAAGCGCGCTCTAGCAAGACATGAACTCGGGTCAGCAATGCTTCTTTACGAATAGGCTTGATCAGAAAATCATTCGCACCTGCTGCTAAGCCAGACAAAATTTCAGACTCAGTCCCAGCATCAACGATCAGCAAGATAGGAACATTTGGCCCATATTGCTTACGTAATCCATGCAGATAAGTCTTTTTTTCATTATTTATGTTTTCCCAAGGCAGAATGAACAGTGCAAAACCTTGTTCACTTAATACTTCTAAGTTCAGTTCATGGCTGAGAAAAAAAGAACTTTCATGACCTGCTTCCGACAAAGCATTCATAAAAAAATTGCGTTGTTGGTCTTGAATATCGAACAAAGCCAAATGCATAGAAATGAAATAGTCCAAAAATGGGAATAGGGCAAATAACTAAGAAGGCACTTTGATGAAAGATTCTAAACTGCCTGCTATTTCTTAAAGGGCCTTTATTTAACAGTATTTAACCTTTCATTCATGATCTTTTTAC
>JAXISQ010000242.1:0-3175 GCA_034680505.1 Noviherbaspirillum sp. | reverse complement strand
GTGATTTTGCAAAGGTTTGTCTTAATCTTGGCTAAACGTCACTAAAACCATTTAGCTCATTTTTCTAACAATGGATTGATCATTAAGTGTGCTTTTTGAAATTCTTTTTCAGAAAACATCTCTGGTTTATCTAAATACTCCAGAATCCAGTCGATTGAATCAACCCCCCAAAATACTTGCTGATCAATCCTTATACTCGGCACACCAAATACGCCATGATTTGCAGCAGTTTGCGTTGATTCAATCAAAGCTTTTTTGATACTTTCATCTTGTGGTTTGGGTGTATTTTTTGACAATCCAATCGCCACACAAAATTCTTCCCACTCAAGCTCTGGATCATGCCCCTGCCCCCAAACAAAATCAAAAGCCTTGTCTAGCATAGCTAAATCAGCATTGTTCTGAAGCAATATACGCTGCGCTGGCGCTGATGCGAAGGGATGACGCCTTGGTAATTGAAACGGCAGATTGAGTTTCTGAGCTTTCCACACACAAAATTGATAGGTATAGATTCTTTTCTCAGGAACCTCAGCCGGCCCTGTGTTGTCTTGAAGTCTCAGTAAGCCTGGGAAAAATATAGGTACAGGAATGAGCTCTAATTTATCTTCTAAAATTTTTCTCGATTTCAGAAATAGATAAACATACGGTGAAATGATGTCGTAATAGAAATAAGCTTTTAGTTTCATATTCATTAATAATGAAAAAGTTAACTTCTTCCTTTTTTCCCGATCGTAATCCGCTCCACCACCTGCTTTACATATACAGCGCATAGTTTTGCAGAATCTTCTTGGAACATCCTGATGCGATGCGTATTTTCTAAAATCAGCAAACCTACGCAATGCGCGAAAAAGGCAGTTACTTCCTCTTTAGCAACTTTCGGAGACGCGCCAAATTCGATTAAAGCATTCTCCAAATGTAGCAATGAATCTCTGAGTCTGGTGTTTAATTTTTTATTTAGCTCTGGCGTTAAACCATAAGGTCTAGCGCCTCCAAATAAATAAAATCCAAGATCAAGATCTCTTGGATTTGAAGCGTAGAACTCATAGAATCCCAATGCGGATCTCTCTACCTTTTGAACTGATGATTTGGCGCTAGCTATGCTATTGCTGACAGCTTCATTTAAACGCTCTAATGATTCTGCCAATAAAGCGCCGTAGATTTCTTCTTTAGAAGTGAAATATGAATAAATTGCACCTGGCGTATATCCAGCTTGTTTAGCAATTTCTCTGACATTAGCCCCTTCTAAACCATGCTCCTCAAATACTTCTTTGGCTGCTGCCAAGATATGGGCTTTCTTAGCATCACTGACCAGCGCTTGGCGGCCTTTACGTGCCTCAAGCACCTTTTCTTTACTGGAATCTTCTAAGTTGGTTTTTTGTCTCATGTTCCTGATTTTACCTAATTTTGAACAATTGACAATAAATTAAACAATGTTTAATATTTAAGAAACAATTGTAGGAAAGTCAAAGCCATGTTGATGTCAGCCAAAGAATATGAAGAATCACTTCGCCAATACAAACCGAAAGTATTTGTGGACGGACGTCGCATTGAATCGGTTGTAGATGAACCTTCATTGCGCCCTGGCGTGAATGCCGTTGGCTTAACTTATGACTACGCTCTTCGCCCAGAATATGCGCCGATCATGACCGCGACTCAAAATAGCACCGGAGAAGTTGTTAATCGATTTGTGCACATTAATACAAGTAGCGGCGACCTATTAAACAAACTAGAAGCTGTTCGTCTTGTATGTCAGGAGACGGGTTGCGCTCAACGCTATCTCACTCATGATGCATTAAATGCGATTCATCAAGTGTCTGCACGAATCGATGATGCGAAAGGTACAACTGAACATCGCGAAAAGTTTGCCGCCTATCTTCATGATGTACAAAAGCGCGACTTAACTCTTGGTATTGCTATGACAGATGCCAAAGGTGATCGTAGCAAGCGCCCACACGAGCAAGGAAATATTGACGCTTATGTCCATGTCACTCATCGCGACGGTAAAGGTATACGCATTTCAGGAACAAAGGCAATCGTCACTGGTGCCCCGTACATGCATGAGTTTTTGGTGATGCCGTGTAGAAAGATGAATAAAGAGGAGGCGGACTTTGCTGTTTGCTGTGCCGTCCCGGTTGATGCTGAAGGCATCACCATTGTTGCTCGTCCTGCAGGTCGTCCAGGTGAAAAAGCGGCGTTATTTTCAAATAAGTATGGTCAATCTACTGGCGTAGTCATTTTTGAAAATGTCTTCGTCCCTTGGGACAAAGTCTTTTATGCAGATGAATGGGAGCACACTGGTTATATGACATATAACTATGCCACTCATCATCGTCATAGCTGTATAGGTGCGCGCGCTGGATTTGGAGATTTGTTAATTGGTGCTGGAGCACTGATGTGTGAAGCAAATGGCTTTGATCCTGGTGAAGAACATCACTTACGCGATCAAATGGTTGAGCTCATTAAAATTACTGAAGGCTTTTATGCTTGCGGCGTAGCTGCCTCTGTTTATGCAACTGAAGACATTCCTGCTCAAAGCTTTGTGCCTGATCCTGTTTTTTCAAATATCGGAAAACTATTATTAGCCACACAAATTTATGACATGCATAAGATTGCACATTATGTGTCCGGTGGATTAATTGTGGCATTACCAGGGCCTGATGAAGATCACAATCCTGAAACTGCCGCGAAACTTAGCGATGTACTTCGGGCCAACCCAAACATACCTTATGACAAGCGCATTGAAACTGCGCGCTTCATTGAAGATTTAACAGCTTCTTATCAAGGCGGCTGGTATTCAGTGATCAGCTTGCATGGTGGAGGCTCACCGGAAGCGATGAAACGTGAAATCTATCGTAATTATCCGTTGGGCTCAAAAGTTAAACTGGTTGAACGCTTGCTAGATAGAGGATTAAGCAACGACCCTGATCGCGCTATCACACAAAATACACAAGCAGGAAAATGCTGTACTCAAGGGTGCACGGTTCCTGGAGCGCCAGTGATGGTGGATCTTCCTGAACCAGTTAAAAAAGATACTCTTTAATCAGATGGATTAGTGCCATGAACTGGCCAACCCTAAGATAGTCTTACTTTAATTGCGAGAGGTAGTGGGCAATGGCTTTTAAATCATCATCACTCATACCGTACAACGATGCTGCCATGATCGTATCTCTGCCGGTGG